>NZ_JBMEMN010000006.1:0-82650 GCF_049310905.1 Gudongella sp. DL1XJH-153 | reverse complement strand
ATGGCAAAAAAATAATAAAAAGCCGATAATTTCAAGGCTTTCAAGGGTTATATCTTTATTAAACTGTCAAACTCCCGGAGATATAAGAAATAATATAGATTTTTATTGACAAATAATTTCTGAAGGTATATACTATCAAATAAGTTAATACACTACAGTGAAGGGAAGAGTAGTGCAGGAGTTTAGTTGAAGCGATTCAGGGGAGGTGAGAGCCTGATACGAAAACTTGCATGAAGAACATCCTTGAGTATCTGATCGAAAGACCATGTCAAGTAGACTCAGACGGTATAGCCCGTTATAAGCTATGACGTATCGATTAATTTCTGTACGGAATAAGAGAGCATATTGCTAATTTAGGTGGTACCGCGAAAGTAACCTTTCGTCCTTTACATAAGGACGAAAGGTTTTTTTATTTAAAAAAATATAAGGGAGTGATAAGAATGATGATGGTAAATGGTTTTACAGCTAGAGAAGCACAAGTTGGAATCAAGCATATCAAGGATTTTTTTGAGAGGAGACTGGCGGATAATCTTAATCTTACTCGAGTATCTGCACCATTGTTTGTAGAGCCAGAAACTGGTCTGAATGATAATCTCTCCGGAACCGAAAAAGCGGTATCCTTTCAAATGAGAAAGTACAAACAAGATCTTGAGATAGTACAATCTTTGGCAAAATGGAAAAGAATGGCACTCAAGTGGTACGAATTTGGGGTTGGCGAAGGTCTATATACTGATATGAATGCAATCAGACCTGATGAATTTGTAGACAACATCCACTCAATTTATGTTGACCAGTGGGATTGGGAGAAGGTCATACGTAAGGAAGACAGAAATCTGGAATACCTCAAGGAAGTAGTTAGTGCAATTTATGGAGCTTTTAAGGAGACTGAGAAGTTTATAAATGAAAAGTATCCAATAAGATTGTATAAAAAGTTACCTGATGAAATTACTTTTATTAGTACACAAGAGCTTGAGGACAGATGGCCTGATGCAACTCCGAAGGAAAGAGAACACCGTATAACTGAAGAATATGGAGCTGTTTTCATATACAGAATCGGCGGCTCTCTTGAGTCTGGGAAACCTCATGATTTAAGAGCTCCTGATTATGATGATTGGGAACTTAACGGCGATATCTTATTTTGGAATCCAGCTTTGGAAGAATCAATAGAACTATCCAGTATGGGTATCAGGGTTGATCAAAAATCATTGGAAAAACAGATTAAGCTTGCGGCTGCAGAAGATCGAATGTCTTTGGATTATCACAAAAAGCTTATGGCTGGAGAACTTCCTTATACCATTGGAGGGGGAATTGGTCAGTCAAGAATATGCATGTATTTCCTGCAGGCTAAACACATAGGACAAGTTCAGGCATCAGTATGGACCAGAGAGGAACTTATGAGATGCGAGGATGAAGGAATCTTCCTATTATAGAATAAAGCCACGAATATTTTAAATAGCAGTTTAAAGAGCTTCCTAATGAGGCTAGATCTAGCCTCATTAGCTTTATTAAGATTTTGTAACAAATCAATCCAATTTTATTAAACAATTATAAGCTAATTTATAGTATAATAGAAAATACCGCTATTCATATTTGAAGTGGAAAGTTCTTAAGGAGGGATGCTATAGATGGCTTTATCTAATGACACATTTTATGATCTTTATGAAGGGTTAAAGCATAATTTTTTATTCAAAAATGATCTAAATAGCATACATATCCTTTTGAATTTGTACGATATTGAAGACAACATCAGAAATATTTTCCCCAAGTACGTATCAATAAAATACTTGAGAAATCATATTTCTAGAATCTTGAAAAATAGACGTGGAAATCAATTGATAGCAATGAATCTTGGAGAACTTATTCATGAAGACATCAACAGGCTAGAACTTCTTTTATATCTTGAAGGATACAAAGGTGGATTTATAAACATTAAAGAAGCCAATAGACTTGAGGACATAACTGTAAAAACATATTCTATAAATGAGTTGTATTATCAGAAGTACTTATTTCATTTTGATACCTTCACTGAGCCTGTTCAGGAGCTTCGTGATGAGATATTTGAAAATCTCGAGAGAGATGAGGATTCAAGTAATAACTTGCATAATCTTATTGGTAGATATTGTGAGAAAGTCATACGGAATAAAATATTCAGTCTTAATAGATATCTGGATAAGCAATTGACTATTGATTACGAATCGTCATCCGCCAATATAACTGAAGATGAAACACTATTGACAATGGATGATTTATCCAATGTATACAATGAAGTAATAAAGATTGTATCAAGAAATGGAATGAGATTATTTAAGGACGCATACTGGAATGGATTGAATGACAGAGTGCTGAAAAGATATCGATAAGAGCAATTATTGTTATTGAATAATAGTACTACCCTCTGACATGTTTATTAGTCAGAGGGTTTTAAATTACAGTTTAGTTTTACAGGCTATGTATGATACAATAGATGAAGGATAAAATGTTGGAAGAGGTGTATTATGGTAATTTTGGGAGTAGATCCTGGAATAGCTACAGTTGGTTATGGTGTGGTTGAATACATTGGGAATAAATGCAATGTTATCGACTACGGAGCCATAGTGACTCCATCTGATCAGCTGTTTCCTGACAGATTAAAGGCAGTGTATAATCAGCTTACTGATATAATAATCAGATATAAGCCTGATGATCTTGCAATTGAGGAATTATTCTTTAATAAAAATGTTAAAACTGCAATAAAAGTAGGACATGCTAGAGGTGTTCAAATACTGGCTGCGGTTAACTATGACCTTGAGATTTACGAGTATACTCCACTACAGGTAAAACAGGCTGTCGTTGGGTATGGAAGAGCTGAAAAGAGACAGGTTCAGGAAATGGTCAAGATTCTTTTGAACTTAGATAAAATTCCAAAACCTGATGATGTTGCGGATGCATTAGCTGTAGCTATTTGTCATGGGAGTTCCCTTAGATTTAAAGAATCATTTAAAATGAGATAAGTAGGTGTAAAAATGATCGATTACATAATTGGAAGAATTAATTATATTGGTGAAGAATATTTCCTTCTGGAGAATCAGGGAATGGGATATCGAATAAATTCATCTACAAATACTCTAATCCAACTTGGCAGAGGGGATGGAGAACAGCACATATTTACAAATCTTATAGTCAGAGAAGATTCAATTAGTCTTTATGGTTTTATAAGTGAAGATGAAATGAATATGTTTAAGCTTCTTCTTAATGTTTCCAAAATTGGACCAAAAGTTGCGTGTGGTATTTTATCGACATTGAGGCCTTCTCAGATTCAAAAAGCGATACTGTTAAAAGATATAGGCACGCTTTGCAAAGGACCTGGTGTAGGTAGAAAGACTGCTGAAAGGATTGTTCTCGAATTAAAGGATAAGGTCAAAGGAAGCTTTGTAGATGAAGAATCATTTGATGAAATAATGGAACCAATGGATAATGAAGCAGTTGAGGCATTGATGGTTCTGGGTTATAGTAGATATGAAGCTCAAAGGGTATTCCAAGGAACAGATATTTCTGGATTGAGTGTTGAGGATATGATTAAACTCGGTTTGAGAAAGTTATCAAGACAATGAAGCAAATTGTTGTTCCAATAATTTAAATTTTGTATAAGGAGATCTATATATGGGTGAGGAAAGAGATAGAATAGTTGCCAGGAAGATGAATATGGATGATTCTGACAATGAATCAACATTAAGGCCAAAGTGGCTGAGTGAGTATATTGGACAGGACAAAGCGAAACAAAAGCTTGATATCTTCATTCAGGCTGCCAGGGGTAGAAGTGAATCACTCGATCACGTTCTATTGTATGGTCCTCCAGGATTGGGTAAAACAACTCTTGCCAACATTATTGCAAATGAGATGGGTGTAAATATCCGAGTTACTTCAGGACCTGCCATTGAAAGGGCTGGAGACCTTGCAAGTATCCTTACAAATCTGTCAGATGACGATGTACTGTTTATTGATGAAATTCATCGTATTAACAGAACTGTTGAGGAGGTATTATATCCTGCCATGGAGGATTTTGCACTTGATATAATAATTGGGAAAGGACCTTCAGCTAGGTCTGTAAGGCTCGATTTATCAAAGTTCACTTTGATTGGGGCTACAACGAGAGCGGGCCTGTTAACATCACCTCTTAGAGATAGATTTGGGGTAATGTTAAACCTGGATCTCTACAACCCTGATAATCTAACTGAGATTGTGACAAGATCTGCCAGGATACTAAATATTGAAATTGATCCGATGGGAGCATATGAGATTGCAACAAGGTCAAGAGGCACACCAAGGATTGCCAATAGACTCTTAAAAAGAGTAAGGGATTATGCTCAAGTTGTTGAGAAAGGTATAATAACTGAAGAAATTGCAAAAAAAGGGTTAATGATTCTTGAAGTAGATAAACTTGGCCTAGATGCTGTTGATAGAAAACTCATACTAACATTGATTGAAAATTTCAAAGGAGGTCCAGTTGGAGTAGATACACTTGCTGCTGCAACAGGTGAAGAGAGAGTTACGATTGAAGATGTTTATGAGCCGTATCTCCTACAGATGGGTTTTATCAACAGAACACCAAGAGGAAGAATGGTTACTGAAAAAGCATATAGACACTTTAATATTCCTCTTCCTACAGAGGAATAAATAAACATAAGGCTGGTGGATGATATGAAGAAGAAACTATTGATTCTTATAGTGCTAATAATGGTTGTTTTTCCAGAAAATTCTTATGGGAGAATAGATCAAGAAGTAGATTTCATTGATGTCAAAATTGGAAAGACATATTCTTCTCTTGAAAGAGTGAAAATATCCTCTGCCAATGGTATTGCAATTTATCAAAAAAATGATAAGGAAGATGCATTGATGGAGCTTCCTGGTGATACGATGTATATCAGCCTCAGTCTCGGTAAGTTTGATGATATAGACGTATACGATGATTCCAACACATATGTAACAACTCTACCTGCAAACGGTACAGTCTTGTTTGCTGGGGATATTGATGATAATGAGCACCTAATGATAGCAAACGGGAAAAAATACAGAGGATATATAGCATTTATTGGAGATAGAAACGGATTGAATGTAATAAACCACCTGGATATTGAAAGTTATCTTTATGGAGTAGTTCCTAAGGAAATTCCAGCGATGAGTGGTCAAGAGGCTCTTAAAGCTCAAGCAGTCGCTGCAAGGAGTTATGCTTATTCAACAATGACAAAACATGCCATTGAAGGCTTTAACGTTTGTGATACAACTCACTGTCAGGTTTATGGTGGTTATGAATCTGAACACATAAACACCAATAAAGCAGTGGATGATACAAATGCTCTTGTGGCAGTCTACAATGGGAATATAGCAAGTACAGTTTTTCACTCTTCATCAGGTGGTCATACTGAAAGTAGTGAAAATGTATGGGGAGGCAAGGTTCCTTACTTGATAGGGAAAAATGATCCATATTCGTTAAATAGTATCAACAGCAATTGGAAAGTAGAAATGGATGTTGATTTGCTAAGTGAAAAATTAATTTCTGGAGGTATTGATATAGGAGGAATTAATAGTATTGATATATCTGATAAAACTGAATCCGGAAGGATAATTCAACTGGTTTTTAATGGGTCAAGCGGAGATGCTGAAATTTCAGGAGAAAGATTTAGAAGTCTACTAGGAACCACTAATATTAAAAGCACTCTTTTCTCCATTGAAGCTATGTCAACTGAAGTAGAAACAACTGACAACTCCATACTCTATGTTGCATCTAGTAGACGAATACAAACTCTTGAGTCAGAGAAAGGAAGCATAAGCATAATCTATGCTGATGGAAGAATTAGAAGTAGTGAAAGTGATACTATAAGTGTAATAGGTGACAAAGGTTTAGTGTCATACAAAGCTCCGGAGGTTATTGACATATCAAGAGGTAGTGTTGTAATATCTGGAAGGGGTTATGGACATGGAATCGGAATGAGTCAATATGGTGCCATAGAAATGGCAAAAGAGGGTTATGATTTTGAAGAAATTTTGCAATATTATTATACAGGGATAGAAATTATAAAATATTAAATTAAGGAAGTTGAATATGAAGACAAATGATTTCAATTATGAACTTCCAGAGGAGCTTATAGCACAACATCCACTGGAAGAGAGAACTAGCTCCAGACTGCTGGTACTGGATAAGACCTACAAGAAAATAAACCATGGAAAATTTGTTGATATTCTTGAACACATGAATCCAGGGGATGGTATAGTATTAAACGATTCAAGGGTATTGCCTGCACGGTTATTCGGTAACAGACCTGGCAAGGAAGAAAGTTTGGAGGTCCTTCTTTTGAAAAGGACTGAAAAAAATATTTGGGAGTGTTTGGTAAGACCAGGAAAAAAAATGAAGGCCGGAGGAAAAATTGAATTCGGTGAAGGAATTCTTAAGGGTACTGTATTAAAAATTGGTGAAGATGGAACAAGATTTATAGATTTCACCTTTAAAGGTATATTTGAAGAAATTCTGGATAAATTGGGAGAAATGCCTTTACCTCCCTATATCACAGAAAAACTCGAGGATGGAGAAAGATACCAGACAGTGTATTCAAAGAATCCAGGATCAGCTGCAGCTCCAACTGCAGGACTACACTTTGACAATGAATTATTGGGAAGAATTCAGGAAAAGGGTATTGAAATAGTATATTTAACTCTGCATGTAGGTCTTGGTACATTTAGACCTGTTAAGGTTGAAGATATTAATGATCACATTATGCACTCAGAGTATTATCAATTAAGTGAAGAGGCCGCAGAAACCATTAACAGAATAAAGCAAACCGGTGGGAAAATAATTTCAGTAGGCACCACATCCACAAGAACCTTGGAAACTATTGCCGATGAAAATGGTATTGTAAGTGGTGGCTCAGGATGGACAGATATTTTCATTTATCCAGGTTATAGATTTAAACTAGTGGACGGATTGATCACTAACTTTCATCTGCCTGAATCAACACTAATGATGCTTGTAAGCGCATTTGCTTCAAAAGATCTCATTATGGAGGCATATCAGGAGGCAATTAATAATAGATACAGATTCTTCAGCTTTGGAGACTCAATGTTTATAAAATGATCAGGAGGAAAAAATGACAATTAAGTATGAACTAATAAAAAAGTCAACTGAGACTAATGCGAGGTTAGGAAAAATAACAACTCCTCATGGAGAGATAGATACACCAATATTTATGCCGGTGGGAACAAGGGCAACAGTTAAGACCATGACTCCGGAAGAAGTGAAGGACCTGGGTGCGCAAATAATTCTTTCCAATACTTATCATCTATATTTAAAGCCTGGTCACGAGCTTATAGAAGAAGCAGGTGGTCTTCACAGGTTCATGAACTGGAATGGACCAATATTAACAGACAGTGGAGGATTCCAGGTTTTTAGTCTAGGAGACTTGAGAAAAATCAGAGAAGAAGGTGTGGAGTTCCGATCGCATATTGATGGTTCAAAACATTTTATCAGTCCTGAAAAAGCAATAGAAATTCAAAATGCCCTGGGATCTGATATTATGATGTGTTTCGATGAATGCGTTTCTTATCCTGCTGACTACGAGTACACAAAACAATCTATGGAAAGAACAACCAGATGGGCACAAAGATGTAAAGACCATCATAAGGACTGGGATAAGCAGGGTCTTTTTGGTATTGTTCAAGGAGGAATGTATAGAGATTTAAGGGAGCAAAGTGTTCAGGACTTGCTGGCAATGGATTTCAGCGGATATGCAATTGGTGGATTGAGCGTCGGTGAACCTATGGAAACAATGTGCGAAGTCTTGGATTATACAACGCCACTACTTCCTGAGGACAAACCGAGGTATCTTATGGGAGTGGGAACTCCTGATTATCTGTTTGAAGCTGTTATAAGGGGAGTTGATATGGCAGACTGTGTTTTGCCTACCAGAATAGCGAGAAATGGAACTGCAATGACAACTCAAGGAAAGATTGTAATAAGGAATGCAAAATATTCAAAGGATTTCTCAAAACTGGATCCTGATTGTGACTGCTATACATGCAAAAACTATTCAAGAGCTTATATTAGGCATTTATTTAATGTAGATGAAATTTTAGCTTTGAGACTTACAACAATACACAATCTTCGATTTTTGATTAGGACAATGGAAAATATAAGGGAAGCCATAAAAAACGACAATTTACTTGAATATAAGGATGAATTTTATAAAAATTATGGATATTCAGAAGATTAAGGGGTGATTTTTTCGCCATTTAATGTATAATAATAGATAAGAAAAGGAGTGATTTTTTAATGGAGCAACTTCAAGCGTTTATTCTTCCAATTGGACTTTTGGTAATATTTTATTTCTTTGCCATCAGACCACAGAAGAAAAAAGAAAAAGAAATCAAGGAAATGAGAAGTGGTCTAAGAGTAGGTGACGAAGTAGTAACAATTGGTGGTATTTACGGAAAAATAGTAAAAGCCAAGGATGATTCGCTTACATTGGAGTCAGGTTCAGCCAAGACAAAGCTGGAAGTAACAAGATGGGCAGTTGGTTCTGTACTTAATGGCAGCGGAGACAGAAACAACTCTACAGATGAGAAAGCTGAATAATCAAAGAATCAAACTTCCTTTTACGGGAAGTTTTTCTTTTGTTTTGATATTCTAAAAATTACTTTATAATGCCAATTGCTTGTGGTATAATTGTTCCATCAAAACCTGTTGACCAGGGATAGGAGGAAGAAAATGAAATACATAAAGACATTGACAAAGAGCAGACTTAAGGATACTCTTTCCTATGCCGGTTGTGGTGAGTGTCAAACATCTTGCCAATCAGCATGCAAAACATCCTGTACAGTCGGAAATCAGAAGTGCGAAAATAAGTAGCATAATGAAGAGTGGTGGATTATCCACTGCTTTTTATTTGAGAAAAACGAGGAGGAAACTAGGTTGAATCGAAACTTGATACATAAATTTTATCTTAATGGGAAATATATGGTATTGGATGTAAATAGCGGGTCAGTGCATTTAGTTGAAAAGTTGGCATACGATTTACTGGATTTTTACGGAGAACTTGGATTGAAGGACATTACTACTAATTTAAAAGAATTTTATGATGAAGAAGAGATTAAAGAAGCATTTAGTGAAATAGAGATACTTGTAGATGATGGGATGCTTTTTTCAGATGATGAAGATATGTCTGATCTTAAGTACAATGATGATAATATAGTCAAGGCAATGTGTTTGCACATAGCCCATGATTGTAATCTTAAATGCGAGTATTGCTTTGCTTCACAGGGTAATTTCAAAGGGGAAAGATCAATGATGAGTCTTGAAACCGGAAAGAAATCGCTTTTATATTTAGCGAAGAATTCAGGAAACCGAAGAAATCTGGAAGTTGATTTCTTTGGAGGAGAACCTTTGATGAATTTCCAGATAGTTAAGCAACTAGTTGATTATGGACGTAGTATTGAAAATGAATATAACAAGAACTTTAGATTCACTATTACAACCAATGGCGTACTGCTGGATGATGAAAAAATTAACTACATAAATGAGAATATGGATAATGTAGTACTTAGTCTGGATGGAAGAAAAGATGTGAATGATACAATGAGACTTACCTTGAGCGGGGATGGCAGCTATGATGTGATTCTTCCAAAGATTAAAAAGATGGTGGAGAAAAGAGGAGAAAAAGATTATTATGTAAGGGGTACCTTTACAAGTAAAAATCTTGATTTCGGAAAGGATGCTCTTAGTTTTCATAAAGAAGGTTTTAAGAAAGTATCAATTGAACCGGTTGTAGCTCCAGAAGAAATGGACTACGCAATAAGAGAAGAACACTTGGCAACGATTCTAAAAGAATATGAGAATTTTTCAAAGGAATATATAAAGCTGACACATGATGATAAGGATTTTATGTTCTTTCACTTCATGATAGATTTAAATCAAGGACCATGTGCAGTAAAGAGAGCAGTTGGTTGTGGTGCAGGTAGTGAATACCTTGCTGTTACTCCAGAAGGAGACCTTTATCCTTGTCATCAATTTGTTGGAGAAAAAGAATTCCTACTAGGTACATTGGATAAAGGAATTGAGAATGAAGAGCTAAGAGATAGATTCAAAGCAGCAAATGTATATAACAAGGAAGAATGCAGAAATTGCTGGGCTCGATTCTATTGTAGTGGTGGATGTCATGCAAATGCACATTATGCTCATGGTGATATAATGAGGCCATATGAAATTGGATGTGAGATGGAGAAGAAAAGAATAGAATGTGCACTTTCTATTCTTGCAAATCAGGAGGATTAGGAGGCAGGGAATGAAATCGAGAAGTATAGTCATATTGATTGTTATAGTAGCAATAGTATCAGGACTTGCGTTCTCTGCAATATATGGAGTGAACGTTGGTGGTACACAATATAAGAATGCCAAGGAATCAATTGAACTTGGTCTTGACCTTGCAGGAGGAGTGTATGTCGTACTGGAGGCTAAAACAGATGCAACAGGAGAAGAACTCCAAAAAATGATGGAGGAAACCAAAGCAATTATTGGTCTTAGAGTTGATGGACTTGGCGTTTCTGAACCAAATATTGCTATTGAAGACGAAGATAGAATAAGAATTGAACTTGCTGGTTTAAGTGACCCTCAGGAGGCAATTGAATTAATTGGAAAAACTGCTTTATTGGAATTTAAAACGCCATCTGGGGAAACTGTAATTACAGGTAAGCACATTAGGAATGCAGGAGTAATAATGAATCCATCGCAATTTGGTGGAGAAGAACCTGTAGTAAATCTGGAATTCAACCAAGAAGGAGTTGAATTGTTTAGGACGGCAACAGCTGCACTTGCTGCTGAAGAGAATGATATGGACAAGATACTGTATATCGTTCTTGACGGTACTGTTATATCAAGCCCTATAGTTGATGAAGCAATTAATGATGGAAGGGCAATAATAACTGGAGGATTTACCATAGAAACTGCTGGCAACCTAGCCACACTTATTAGTGCCGGGGCTTTGCCTGTGGAGATGATTGAAATGCAGACTTCTGTAATCGGGCCAACTCTTGGATTGGAGGCATATGAAAGAAGCATAATGGCAGCAGGAATTGCTTTATTGCTTATATTTGCATTTATGATATCGGTTTATAGAGTGCCAGGTGCAGTGGCCTCGCTTGCTTTGATTGTATATGTGCTTTTAGTGGCAGGAGGCATGATGGGTGTAGGCGTAAAACTTACCTTACCTGGAATAGCTGGTCTTGTATTATCAATAGGTATGGCAGTGGATGCCAATATTCTGATATTCGAAAGAATCAGGGAAGAGATAGGCGTGGGTAAAAGTATACGTGTATCAATAGATTCTGGTTTTAAAAGAGCATTGACTTCAATTCTCGATGCAAATATCACTACACTTATTGCTGGTCTAGTGCTATACAATTTTGGAACTGGTCCAATTAAAGGTTTTGGGGTAACTCTGATTATTGGTATTGGAGCATCAATGATAACTGCTTTGTTTTTCACCAAGTATGTTCTGAGACTGGTAGCTCACATAACAGGTGGCAAGAACGTTAAGCTATATGGCGCATAGGAGGAAAAAGATGAATATAATTAAGAATAGAAAATACTCATATATTGTTTCCCTAGCCATAATATTAGCTGGCTTGATAATGTTTTTTATCAATGGTTTAAACTATGGCATAGATTTTACAGGCGGTACAATGATACAGCTTAATATTGGATCATTTGTAGAGGTAAATGATGCAAGAACTATTATGGATGAATTCGATGATAAAGCTAGTATTATCCATGCAGGATCCAATAAGGAAGAGCTAATAATAAGAAGCTCTCTTGATTTGGAAAATAATGAGATATCAGAAATAGTAAATGGTTTTGTTAATCAATTTCAAATGGATCCAGAGAATTATCAGGCACAGAAATTTGGAGCATTCATGGGAAGGGAAATCAGAGATAGAGCAATCATGTCCGTAGGTATTGCTGCACTGCTTATGCTCGCATATATAAGCATAAGGTTCCAATTTAAATTTGGACTTGCTGCAATAGCTGCCTTGATACACGATATACTAATTGCCTTGTCAATTTATTCCATACTAAGACTTCCAGTTAATAGTTCTTTTATTGCTGCCATGTTGACAATCGTTGGTTACTCTATTAACGATACTATAGTAATATTTGATAGAATAAGGGAAGAATTGAAAAACAATGGTAGAAAAACATTGGAAGAAACAATCAATGGTAGTGTAAAATTGTCATTAAGAAGAACAATCAATACTACAATTACAACAATAATTGCGGTTGGAGCATTATATGTATTAGGAGTTGAGGATGTAAAAGTACTTGCACTGCCGCTTTTATTGGGTATGCTGTCAGGGACTTATTCTTCATTATTCATTGCAACTCCTGTATGGTTCAGCTTAAAAAAGGGTAAAACTATATAGAAAGACTAAACTGGGGGGATGGAAATGCAAAAGAGTTTTATATTTATATTGGTGTTGGCCATTATCATTGGTATTTTTGCTTTAAGTAATGGGGATGTAGTAGAAATAGATTTTGTTTTTGCAAGGGTAATGCTATCACAGGCTATTGTGATTTTCATCTCAGTTTTACTTGGAGCTGCGGTTGCTACGTCGTTCGGTGTTTTAAGGGAAATGAAACTTAAGAAGCAGATAAAAGAGCTTAGAAATAGTGTCGAAACTCAAAAGTCAGAAAATCAGTTGCTTTTGAAAAGAGTAGAGGAAAAAGAGGAGCAGTTAAAACTGCTTTATGGAAGAAACGATGAATCATTGTCTGAATCGGAAGTGGAGAATGATTTTTCTGGAAATTGAAGCTGTTAAGTGGTAGAATTTAGATAATATTATCTAAATTCTATTTTTTTATTGGAGTGATTTTTTGGAAAAATGGTTTATTAAGAACAATCCTGGAGATATCTCCAGGATTGTGTCAGAGAATAAAATTTCAAAGCCTTTAGCAAAGCTTTTAATAAACAGGGGATTAACAGAACAAAATGAGATTGATGCTTTTCTTAATCCCGACATAGAAAAGCTGCATGATCCTTTGCTTATGCATGATATGGATGCAGCTGGAAGACTTATCATGCATAAAATCGAAACCGGTAAAAAGATCCTTATAGTAGGAGATTTTGATGTTGATGGAATAATGTCAACCTATGTACTTTTCAGTGTGTTGAGTCAAGTAGGTGCGGATGTTGATTTTACGATTCCTGATAGGATACAGGACGGTTATGGAATAAACAATCATATTGTACTCAAAGCAAAGGCAGCGTCAGTTGATACAATAATCACTTGCGATAACGGAATAGCTGCTTTTGAAGCAATAAAGACAGGTAAGAAAATGGGTATGACTATGATAATAACAGATCATCACGACATACCTTACATTGAAAAGGACGGAAAACAAGTAAGCATTTTACCTGAAGCAGATTGTGTTCTAAACCCCAAAAAACATAGTTGTCAATACCCATACAAAAATTTGTGTGGAGCTGGTGTTGCATTTAAACTTGCAGATCATCTTATAAGGATATCAAAATTGAAAGTTGATATTAAAAATTTATTGGAAATGGTTGCAATTGCAACCATTTGCGATGTAGTTGATTTAGTGGGAGAAAATAGAATTCTGGTCAAGGAAGGTTTGGAAAGGCTAAATAATACTTCTAATTTAGGATTGAAAGCCTTAATAAACGAGTCTGGACTTGAAGACAAGGCAATCACTGTATACCATGTTGGGTTTGTTATCGGTCCAAGCTTAAATGCTTCTGGAAGACTTGATAGTGCATTGCTTGGTTTGCAGCTGCTGCTATCAAAAGATGAGTATGAAGCCAACGAAATAGCTATAAAACTCAGGAAGCTAAATGATCAAAGGAAAAGTCTTACAGAAATTGGTACAATAGAAGTTGGGAAAATGATTGAAGAAAAGTATATTAATGATAAAGTGCTAGTTGCATATGCTCCAGAAACACACGAAAGTGTTGCAGGAATAATTGCAGGTAGGATAAAAGAAAAGTATAATAGACCTACGATAGTGCTCACAAGAGCTAAAGAAGGCGTTAAGGGCTCTGGAAGGTCAATAGACGCATATAACATGTTTGAGGAACTATCAAGGTGTAGAACGCTTCTAGGAAGGTTTGGGGGGCACCCAATGGCTGCGGGCCTTTCTCTAAAGAAAGAAAACATTGATAGATTAAGAGAATGTCTAAATAACAACACAAATTTAGAGGATGAAGACCTTGTAAAAAGGGTATATATAGATATGGCTATGCCGCTTGAGAATATTAGTTATGAATTTATAGATGACATTGGTAGGTTGGAACCTTTTGGAAAAGGCAATCCCAAACCTACATTTGGGCTAAAGGGATTGAATCTCTCAAAAGCCATAATTCTGGGAACTAGAAGAAATGTTGTAAAAATTGATTTCGACAATCCTTCACCAGGGAAAATTGAAGCGATCATGTTTTGCGATGGAGATAAGTGGATAGAAGAAGTAGATTATTATTATGGTTTAGAAGAAAGAAAAAGGCTTACTTCAGGAATTGCCAATAGTGTGACGATGGATATAATCTTTAATCCTGCAATAAATGAGTATATGGGAAGAGCAAGCATACAAATTGTCATAAACAACTATCGTTTTGATAGATCCAGACCAAGAGGGTGAGACTATGTTAGAAAAATTGCTGATGAGAATTGAACAATACAATCCGCAGGCAGATATGGAACTAATAATTAAAGCATATAACTTTGCTGAGTCTGCCCATGAAGGACAGGTTAGAAATTCAGGTGAGAAGTATTTTGTGCATCCTGTACATGTGGCCATGCTACTAGCAGATCTTAGCATGGATACACCAACTGTAATTGCAGGGTTACTTCATGATGTCATCGAAGATACTAATGTTGGATATGATAAAATCAAGGAAGAATTTGGCGAAGAAGTTGCTGATATGGTGGATGGAGTAACAAAATTGAAAAAGCTTCATTATAAGACCAAACAGGAAAATCAAGCGGAAAATCTCCGTAAAATGGTTGTTGCCATGGCTAAGGATATTCGTGTGATTATTGTTAAACTCGCTGACAGACTCCACAATATGAGAACTCTTGAATACATGACAGACGAGAAGAAAAAAGAAAAAGCAATCGAGACTCTTGAAATTTATGCACCTATAGCTCACAGACTTGGTATTTCTAAAATCAAATGGGAACTTGAAGATTTATCTTTACGATATCTTGACCCGGAAAATTACTATGATCTTGTTGACAAGGTCTCAAAAAGGAGACTTGAAAGAGAAACATATATAGATGAAATAATAAATGTACTTCATCAAAAACTTGGAGAAATGGGTATCAAGGCTGACATCAACGGGAGACCAAAAAATTTTTACAGCATATATAAAAAGATGATGTACCAGGGAAAGGCATTTGAACAGATATATGACTTAACAGCAGTAAGGATTTTAGTTGATAATATTAAGGATTGTTACGGTGCACTTGGTATCGTCCATACTTTATGGAAACCATTGCCAGGAAGATTCAAGGATTATGTCGCCATGCCTAAGCCTAATATGTACCAATCACTTCATACAACAGTTATGGGGAATAAAGGCGAAATTTTCGAAGTGCAGATTAGAACCTACGAAATGCACAGAACTGCAGAATATGGTATTGCGGCACATTGGAAATACAAAGAAGGCAATCCAAAAACAGATAATTTTGATGAAAAGCTTACCTGGTTGAGACAACTTATGGAGTGGCAGAGTGATCTAAGTGATCCAAAAGAGTTTATGGAAGCTCTTAAGATAGATTTCTTCACCGATGAAGTTTTTGTATTTACGCCTAAAGGCGATGTCATAAACTTACCTGAAGGTTCAACTCCTATAGATTTTGCATATAGAGTGCATACGGATGTAGGGAATAAATGTGTTGGAGCAAAAGTGGACAACCGTATAGTACCTTTGAATCATAAATTGAGAAATGGTAGTATAGTTGAGGTAATTACAAGTTCAAACAGTAACGGACCAAGTAGGGACTGGTTGAAGATTGTTAAGAGCAACCAGGCGAAGACTAAAATCAAGCAATATTTCAAACTCAAGGAAAGAGATAAGAATGTTTCAAAGGGTAAGGAGTATCTTGAAAAGGAAATAAAACGTCTTGGCTATAAACCTTCTGACATACTCAAAGAAGAATGGCTAAAGAATATTGCAACCAAGGTAAGTATTAATTCGATTGATGATTTGTATGCATCTATTGGTTATGGCAGTATTACCTTGAATCAGGTTATCAATAAACTGAAAGAGATTTATAGTGATCATTTTAAACCTGAGGAAAAAGACATTATTGAAAGTAGCATTCAAAAATCAGCCAGAAAATCAAAGCCAAAGCATACTCAAGGAATCAAGGTCAAAGGGATTGACAATATAAAGGTAAGATTCTCAAAATGTTGTAATCCAGTGCCTGGTGATGATATCGTAGGATTTATTACAAGAGGAAGGGGAGTCTCTATACACAGAACTGACTGCCCTAACATTAAATCTGATCTTACTGAAGAAGAAAGATTAATTGAAGTTTCCTGGGATTTCGAGAAGAAAGCTTCCTATAATGCAGAAATTCAAGTAAGAGCAGCAGACCGACCAGGATTGTTGGCGGAAATTGCACTTAAGATAAACGATGCCGATATAGGTCTGGTTTCACTAAATGCAAGAACCAATAAAGATAAATCAGTAATGATAACTATGATTCTTGAAATACATGATAAGGAACAATTAACTGATTTAATGAAGAAAGTTAGGAAAATCGGTAATGTATTCGACGTTTACAGAGTCACAGCATAAAGGAGGTAAATGAATGAGGGCAGTTGTTCAGAGAATTACAACCGGCAAGGTTATTGTGGAGAATGAGGTTGTAGGTGAAATAGGAAAAGGACTTTTGGTGTATCTCGGGGTAGGTGAGGATGACACAGAAGCTGACCTTGACTATATAGTAAACAAAGTTGCAGGGCTTAGAATCTTTGAAGATGAAAATGAAAAGATGAACCTATCAGTTCAGGATGTTGAAGGAGATATACTTGCCATATCACAATTTACACTTTACGGGGATGCTAGAAAGGGTAAACGACCAAGCTTTACAGATGCAGCTTCACCACAAGTTGGAGACCAGCTTTATAGAAAATTTATTGATAGAACTACAAAAATGGGGATAAAAACTCAGTCAGGGGTTTTTGGTGCACATATGATGGTTGAGTATGTAAATGATGGTCCAGTTACAATTCTTTTAGACAGTACCAAGTTATTTTAAGGGAGGAATTTTTTAATGATTGTGAAGAGACTGCAGGCAGGAGTATATGCAGCTAACTGTTATATTATACACACAGAAGATGGGAAGGGTATAGTTGTAGACCCAGCTGGTGATGTGGAGGACATAATGTCTTATATAACAGCTAAAGGGATTAGAGTAGATTCGATTATACTGACACATGGTCATGGTGATCATATTGGTGGGGTCATGGAGCTAAAAAACAAGCTAAAAATTCCTGTTATGGTTCATTCCGCTGATGAGGATATGGTTAAAAATGCTGATTTGAATCTATCTACTTCAATGCCAATAGGAGATGTAAGTTTTAAACCGGATATATTGCTTAAGGATGGTGAAATTATCCTTGTAGGGAATAAGGAAATCAAGATAATCCATACTCCTGGGCACACGAGAGGTGGAATCTGCATTCTGATGGATAATATCCTGATTACAGGTGATACTTTATTCAAGGGATCAATTGGTAGAACTGATCTTTATGGTGGTGATTTCGATATGCTGATTGAAAGTATAATGAGTAAATTAATGGTACTTGCGGAAGAAACCAAAATTTATCCTGGGCATGGAGAAGATTCCACAATCGGTTTTGAGAAGAAGAACAATCCTTTCATTAGAAACTTATAAAAAAAGATCTTGATTTATGAGAGTAGAACTTTACTATTAGTATAAAAATAGAGAAAAGTGATAAAATGATAAATATTACAACTAATGATAACAGTATTAAAACCCAGGACCCTTACGAATTGGTAAGGGCTTTTTACGGAGACAAGGAAGTAAGAATAATTCATGAGAATAATTCAATGTATGAAAATATTGAAGGTGACATACTTGAAATCACATTGTTTGATGAATTTTACCAGGTTTCATTGATTAGGAACGATAGAATTATTGACAAGGAAAAAGCTTCTTATTTGGATAAAGAATTTTATAGGGGAGAGAAAGCTTCCAGAAATAACACAATCAAGCACCTTATTTACAAGGTATTGGATAGAAATTTGAAGACTGAGCTTCCATGGGGAATACTGACAGGGATACGTCCTGTTAAAGTGTCAAAAATGCTAATTGACAAAGGTATGACATATAATGAGATTATTGATGTCCTGACTAATTCCTATTTGCTTAGGGATGATAAGGCAAAGCTTATAACTGAAGTATCGTATAGCCAAAGAATGATTTTAGAATCAATAGCAAGAAACAGCTATAGTATATATATTGGAATTCCATTTTGCCCAACCAAGTGTTTTTACTGCTCCTTTCCGACCTTAATAGCAAGCAAACATTCAGATTTTATGAGTGACTATGTAGATTGTATAATAAATGAACTGCAAGATACACTCACAATGATGAAAAATTGGGACCTCAATACAGTGTATATTGGAGGTGGAACTCCAACATCTTTGCCTATAAGCCTTATGAAAAAGATTTTAAGCTATATTAATGAAAATTTTTCAGGGATAAAGGAACTTACTGTGGAAGCTGGACGACCTGATACGATCGACATGGAATACCTTCAGTTGTTTAAAGGGTATAAGGTTAACAGAATTAGTATTAATCCACAGTCAATGAATGATAATACCCTAAAAGTAATCGGCCGAAAACATTCGGCAGAGGACATAATTGAAACATATAGATTAAGCAAGAAAGTTGGGATTGAAACTGTAAATATGGACCTGATTGTTGGATTGCCTGGTGAAGACCGCAAAGACATGGAGAATACACTAAGAATTCTTGAGACACTGCAACCAGACAATCTTACTGTTCACACACTGGCTATGAAAAAGGGTTCTGAGTTTATACTTGAAAGAGATAATTATTTTATGGCTTCTGCAGATGAGATTCAGAAAATGTTGAGTTTAACATCTGAATTTGCATTGCGAAATAATATGATTCCTTATTATTTGTATCGGCAAAAACAGATAATGGGAAATTTTGAGAATATCGGTTACAGCAAAAGAGAAAACCCATGTGTCTATAATATTTCAATTATGGAAGAGAAAGAAACAATCATAGGAATTGGAATGGGTTCCACAACTAAACTTTACAACAAAGTTCACAATAGTATTGATACTATAGCCAACTTCAGAAATCTCAGGGAATATATGGATAGGTTGTCTGAACTAAAATCCAGGAAAAGGCAGAAAATCAAGGAAATTGAAGACTCATGGGATAAGATTCATCTTGACATATAGGATGTATTTATTTTATAATTATCTAAATTAAATAAACAGACTTTGATAAGGAAGAGTAATAGTTTCATTTGGTAGAAGAGAGCTGATGATGGTGGGAATTCAGCACCAACATTCTATGAAGACACCTTTGAGTCAGCAGTTAATCTGCTCGTGAAATACGTTATAAATTGAGTGAGGAAAACCTAATTAGGGTGGTACCGCGAGATAGCCTCTCGTCCCTGAAAATCAGAGATGAGGGGTTTTATTTTTTTTAAGGAGGAAAGAATTATGGGAGAAAGAATGGGAAATCTTAGACGCACTAACATGTGTGGTAATTTGAGGATGGAAGATGTAGGTAGTGAAGTTATTCTGATGGGCTGGGTACAAAGAGAAAGAAACCTTGGCGGACTTCTTTTTATTGACCTGAGAGATACAACAGGGATAGTTCAGATAGTTTTTGATGATGAAGCACAAAAAGACATGATGGAGAAGGCTGAGTCAGTAAGATCAGAGTATGTACTTGCAATAAGAGGGACAGTAAGAGAAAGACAATCAAAAAATCCAAACATTCCAACTGGCAACATAGAAGTACTTGCTGAAGAAATCAGAATACTTGATGAAGCTGAGACGCCACCAATTTATATCAAGAATGATGACAATGTAAGTGAGACAATGAGACTTAAGTATAGATATCTTGATTTAAGAAAATCTGAGATGCAGGATAATTTAAAGCTAAGGGCAAATATTTCCAAGGTAGTCAGGGATTTTTTCCATGATAATGATTTTGTAGAAATTGAGACACCAATGTTGACAAAACCTACACCTGAGGGAGCAAGAGATTATCTTGTACCAAGCAGAGTGAATCCAGGACAGTTTTATGCATTGCCACAATCGCCTCAGCTTATGAAGCAGTTATTGATGGTTTCTGGTATGGATCGCTACTATCAAATAGTGAAATGTTTCAGAGACGAAGATTTAAGAGCGAACAGACAACCTGAATTTACTCAGGTTGATATCGAAATGAGTTTTGTGGATGTTGAAGATGTTCTTGAAATCAATGAAAAACTGGTTAAAAAACTCTTCAAGGAGATTAAGGGAATCGATATTGAACTTCCATTATTGAGAATGACATATGATGAAGCCATGGAAAGATATGGAGTAGATAAGCCTGATCTTAGATTTGGACTAGAACTCATAAATGCAACTGAGCTATTAAGTGGCTGCGGGTTCAAGGTTTTTGATGATACAATCAAATCAGGTGGTGTGGTCAAAGGGATAAATGTGAAGTATGGTGCTGATAAATTTACTCGTAAAGACATCAGCAAGTTAGAAGACCATGCCAAAACATACGGTGCAAAAGGACTGGCTTGGATCAAGTTGACAGAAGAAGGAATTAGTTCACCTATTGGCAAGTTCTTCAGTGATGATGAAATGAGTGCGATAGTTGAATTATTCGAAGCTAAGATCGGTGACTTATTGCTTTTTGTAGCTGATAAACTGGATATAGCAAATGATAGTCTGGGTAACCTTAGAAATGAATTAGCGAGAAGACTTGAACTTATTTCAAGAGATGATTATAAAATTCTTTGGATAACTGACTTCCCACTTTTTGAATACGATGAAGAGGAAAATAGATATGTTGCTAAGCACCACCCTTTCACACATCCGGTAGAAGAGGATATTGCGATGCTTGAGAGTGAACCATTCAAAGTTAGAGCAAAGGCTTACGACCTTGTAATCAATGGAGATGAGATGGGTGGAGGTAGCATCAGAATAAACAATTCACAACTTCAATCAAGAATGTTTAGCGCTTTAGGATTCAGTAAAGAAGAAGCACAATCAAAATTTGGATTCCTATTGGATGCATTTAAGTACGGAACTCCTCCACACGGAGGAATTGCATTTGGACTGGATAGATTGGTGATGTTGTTCTCAGGTAGCAATAACATAAGAGATGTCATTGCATTTCCAAAAACCCAATCAGCTACCTGCTTGATGACAGATGCACCTACAAATGCTTCAGAGAAACAGCTAGAAGAGGTTCATATAAAGGTTGAATTGAAAAATGAATAAGAGATTTGAACGCTCCCAGTATTTGCTGGGAGATGATGCTATGAAAAGACTCGAAAAATCAACGGTTGCAGTGTTTGGAATCGGAGGTGTTGGATCATATGCAGTGGAAACACTTGCTAGAACAGGAATTGGTAGGCTAATTCTTGTTGATTATGATATAATAGATATAACCAACATAAATCGTCAGGTTCATGCAACAACCAGCACAATAGGATTGCCAAAGGTTCAAGCAATGAAGGAGCGATTGTTGGATATAAAT
This sequence comes from Gudongella sp. DL1XJH-153, assembly GCF_049310905.1. Classification (NCBI taxonomy): domain Bacteria; kingdom Bacillati; phylum Bacillota; class Tissierellia; order Tissierellales; family Tissierellaceae; genus Gudongella; species Gudongella sp. DL1XJH-153. The sequence continues at coordinate 60,834 of NZ_JBMEMN010000006.1, read as the reverse complement.
CCCGATTTGGAGATTGTTATATTCAATGAAAGATATGGTATTGAGACTAAGGAAAATTTGTTGTCAAAAGACTACGATTATATTGTTGATGCTATTGACATGGTTTCATCAAAGATTGATCTTATTACAACAGCATCTTCAATGGGAATACCAATTATAAGCTCAATGGGAGCAGGAAACAAACTGGATCCAACTGGCTTTCGGGTCAAAGATATTTACAGCACTAAAATTTGTCCTTTGGCCAGGGTAATGCGTCAGGAACTTAGGAAAAGAGGCGTAGAATCACTCAAAGTTGTCTATTCAGAGGAAGAGCCTATGAAGATTAATCTTGGCGATACCAATAGACGAAAGGCTATTCCAGGCAGCATCGGTTTTGTACCTCCCGTTGTAGGATTGATAATTGCATCAGAAGTAATAAAGTATTTAGCTGGACAGGAGGAGATTTAAAGTGGATCAAATAGGATTTGTTATAAAAAAGGTAGATGAACAAAAGGTTCAACTTGAAGTCAAGAGAGCGTCAGGATGAGGAAGTTGTAATTCCTGCGCAAGTTCTTGCGAAGTAAAGCCTCACTATGTAACTGTAAAAAACAATATAGATGCTAAACCTGGTGATTTTGTGGAGTTGCAAGCAATTCAGAAAAACATCATGAAGTATGTAACAATAATTTATATGATTCCCTTTGCATTTTTGATATTGGGAATAGTAGTTGGTAACAGCTTGTTCAAAGGAATAGAGACTGCAAATCATGAGCTTATGATATTTGGAATGGGGATAGTATTCCTTGCAATATCATTTCTGGTTGTAAGGATAATTGACAAGGTTTTTGCGAAAAAAGATGAGAATATTATCGTCATGACAAGAAAACTATAAGGAGGGGTGGTTTTGGCAGACAAGGAAGCAATAATTGTAAGGTTAAGAAGAGTAGAAGGACAAATAAAGGGTATACAGAAAATGGTGGATGAGGACAAGTTCTGTGGAGATATATTGGTTCAGATTTCAGCTTCAAGAAGTGCTCTTAACAATGTGGGAGGAATAATTCTTGAGAATTATATGAAGAATTGCATACTCGAAGCACCAGATGGTTCTGAGGAAGATCTTGACAAACTGATAGAGATTATGCTGAAATACACCAAATAGACCGTTATTTCATCCAAAACTGTATTAAAAGAGTATAAAATCAGAATTAATTGAAAGGAGTCGGGATATGAATTTTAGTAATCTTAAAGAAACAGACCCAGAAATTATGAGGATTGTACAGGAAGAAATTGATCGACAAAATAAGCATATTGAGTTAATTGCATCAGAAAACTTTGTATCTGAAGCAGTGATGGAAGCAATGGGAAGTCAGCTGACAAATAAATATGCTGAAGGCTATCCTGGTAAAAGATATTATGGAGGCTGTGAAATAGTTGACAAGGCGGAAGTCCTTGCAATCGAAAGACTTAAGGAGTTATTTGGAGCTGAACATGCGAACGTACAACCACATTCAGGTTCAAATGCCAATCTTGGTGTTTATTTTGCATTTTTAAAACCTGGAGACAAGGTACTTGGAATGAAATTGTCACAAGGTGGACACCTTACCCATGGAAGTCCTGTTAATATTTCAGGATCTTACTATAATTTTGTAGATTACGGAGTTGACTCTGAAACTGAAACAATAGATTATGATGAAGTCAGAAGAATAGCGCTGAAAGAAAAACCTAAAATGATAGTAGCTGGTGCGAGTGCATATCCTAGAGAGATAGATTTCAGTAAATTCAAGGAAATCGCTGACGAGGTTGATGCATATCTTATGGTAGACATGGCGCATATAGCAGGCTTGATTGCTGCTGGTTTACATCAGAATCCTGTTCCTTATGCCGACTTTGTTACTACAACAACTCATAAGACTCTAAGGGGTCCAAGAGGAGGAGCTATCCTTTGCAAGGCAGAATATGCAAAGGCTATTGACAAGGCAATCTTCCCAGGCATTCAGGGTGGACCACTTATGCATGTAATTGCTGCAAAGGCTGTTGCTTTTGGAGAAGCATTACAGGATGATTTCAAGGGATATCAAAAACAAATAGTCGACAACACTAAAGCTCTTGCAGATTATCTAATGGAGTTAGGTTTTAGACTTGTATCAGGAGGTACTGATAACCATCTGATCTTAATGGATGTCAGAAATAAAGGCTTGACAGGTAAAGATGCAGAAGCTATGCTTAACGATGTGGGTATTGCTACAAATAAAAACACAATACCAAACGACCCTGAAAGTCCATTCGTTACAAGTGGTGTTAGAATAGGAACCGCAGCGATGACAACAAGGGGTATGAAAGAAGCTGAGATGAAGGAAATTGCAGAGCTAATATCTATGGCTCTGGAATCTGATAGTGATAAGGAAGCTGTTAAGCAAAGAACATATGATCTTTGTGACAGATTTCCGCTTTATTAATTCAGTGATAATAAGCCTACAGCTAGCTGTAGGCTTAACTAATGCTTTTAGACAGGTGGTTTATTATGGAAATAACAAATATCAAAGAATCCCGCAACATCATTGAAGATGTGGAATTGGGTAGTATAGCCGATGAGCTGGATGTGAATCCTGGGGATGTCCTGTTAAGTATTAACAACAGAATAATTAAGGATGTTATCGACTACAAATACATGATGGCAGATGAATACCTTATGGTGGAAATCGAAAAACCCGATGGAGAAATTTGGGAGTTTGAAATAGAAAAAGATCCCGGCGATGATTTGGGTATAATTTTCACCAATCCATTGATAGACAGGGCAAAGACATGTAATAATAAATGCATGTTCTGTTTCATTGACCAACTGCCGCCAAATATGAGAGATACACTGTATTTTAAGGATGATGACTCAAGACTTTCATTTTTACAGGGTAATTTCATAACTCTTACAAATATGGGAGAGGATGAAATACAAAGGATTATTGACTATAGATTGAGTCCAATAAATGTCTCAGTGCATACGACTAACCCAGAACTGAGAGTGAAAATGCTCAGAAACAAGAATGCTGGCAAAATATTTGACATACTCAAGAGATTTCACGAAGTGAATATTGAAATGAATTGCCAGATAGTACTAGTTCCCGGCATAAATGACGGGGAGGAGTTGAAAAGAACAATCAGTGATCTTTCAACTTTGTATCCTTCAATTAACTCTGTGGCAGTTGTTCCGGTTGGTATTACAAAGTACAGGCAAGGTTTGGATAATCTAGATATTTACAGCAATAAGACGTCACACAGCGTAGTGAAAGATGTTGAACTGATGCAAAAACACTACATTGAAAAATTGAATACCAGATATATATTTGCATCAGATGAATTCTATGTTGTTTCCGGTAATAAACTTCCTGAGTACGATGAGTATGAAGGATTTCCACAATATGAAAACGGGGTAGGATTGTTGAGGTCATTCAAAACAGAGATTGAAGAAGCTCTTGAAAAATCATCATATTCTGAATCTAAACAAAAGCTAATATTCGCTACTGGAACATTGGCATTTGGTTTTATGAAGGAGATAGCAAGGATGATAATGGAAAAGTATAGTAATCTCATTATTGAAGTGGTTCCAATCAAAAATTATTTTTTTGGTGAAACTATAACTGTATCTGGACTTGTTACAGGAAAGGACCTTGTGGAACAGACAAATAAGTTTAAAGGATTTGACAAAGTAATTATACCCAGATCAATGCTGAAAAAAGACGAGGAAATTTTTCTGGATAATATTACATTGGAGGAAGCAATAGAAAAATTAGGAATAGAAATCGTGCCATCCAGAGTGGATGGATTAGAATTAATTAATTTAATTGAGACAGGGGTGAGGTCGTGAGTAGACCGATTGTATGTATAGTAGGTCGTCCAAATGTTGGTAAATCAACATTATTTAACAAATTTGCAGGCAGGAGGATTGCAATTACAGAAGATACACCTGGAGTAACCAGGGACAGAATTTATGCAGAAGCAGAATGGCTGGGTCAGTATTTCACAATAATAGATACTGGAGGACTTGAGCCTGAGAATGAAGATATTGTAATGTCAAACATAAGAAAACAAGCAGATATAGCCATTGATACAGCTGATGTAATACTTTTTGTAGTGGATGGTATAGATGGACTGACAACGACAGATAGAGAAATTGGAGATTTACTACGAAGATCAGGGAAAAATGTTGTTTTGGCAGCTAATAAGATTGACACTAGAAAGACACCTGATGAGATTTATGAATTTTATGAATTGGGGCTAGGCGAGCCTATGATTATTTCTTCGGAACAGTCACTTGGACTTGGTGATCTCCTGGATGAGTTGGTAAAATATTTCCCAGAAGAAAAAGACACTGAAGCTAATGAAGATACAATAAGAGTGGCATTTATTGGAAGACCAAATGCAGGAAAATCATCTTTGATAAATCATATATTGGGAGAAGAGAGGGTTATTGTAACGGACATTCCGGGCACTACACGTGACTCAATCGATAGTCACTTTACAGTGGGTGAGAATGATTATGTATTCGTAGATACTGCAGGATTAAGAAGGAAAAGGTACATTTCTGAAAAAGTTGAAAGATATTCTGTTGTGAGAACTTTGACTGCAATAGACAGATCAGATATATGTGTTGTGATAATAGATGGAACAATGGGTCCAACTGAGCAGGATACTAAAATAGCAGGCTATGCCCATGATAACGGTAAAGCTATTATCTTAGCAGTAAACAAGTGGGACATAGTAGATAAGAACGATAAGACTTATCTAAAATTTGAAAAAGATTTGAGAGAAACTTTTGGTTTTCTAAATTATGCACCTATATTGTTCATTTCAGCAAAAACTGGCCAAAGAGTGGATAAACTACTAGAAACTATTAATATGGTTAATAATAATTATAATATGAGAATAAGTACTGGCGTTTTTAACGACATACTAAATCAGGCGGTATTAATTAACCAACCGCCATCTGATAAAGGTAAAAGAGCTAAAATTTACTATGGTACGCAGGTATCCGTAAGGCCACCGAGATTTGTTATATTTGTAAATTCCAAGGACCTGATGCATTTTTCTTATGTTAGATACCTTGAGAATCAGATAAGGAATCACTTTGGATTTATGGGCACACCAATCAAGTTTGAACTGAGAGAAAAGGGAGAATAGATATGGAAATGCTATTGGTACCTGCTCTTTCATACCTGATAGGAAGCTTTTCATCAGCTTATATTGTTGGAAAAGCATTCAAAAAAATTGATATCAGAAATCATGGTAGTGGAAATGCAGGAGCAACAAATGCATTGCGCATAATGGGTAAGAAGCTAGGGGTACTTACTTTTCTCATGGATTTTGCCAAAGGAGTAATAGCTGTTTTAATCGGTCTTGGACTGGGTGGCTATAACGGTGGTATCATTGCCGCGTTTTTTACTGTTGTTGGTCACAATTGGCCAATATTTTTCAAATTCAAGGGTGGAAAGGGAATAGCTACTACCATTGGCGCTATGGCCATAATACAATTTCCAATTACCCTTATAAGTGTAATTGTTGGAATTGCAACAGCGGTAATCAGTAAATACGTTTCGCTAGGTTCCCTTGTGTTTCTTACTGTTCTTTTTCTACTGACATTTACTGGATTATCTGGTGGAGGAATTAATACATCTGTTTTAACATTTTCATTAATGATACTTGGTTATTACAGACATAAGGAAAACATTAAACGTTTAATTAAAGGAAATGAGAATAAAATAGGCAGGTGATTCTATTGAAAACCAAAGTAGCAGTTCTAGGTGGTGGCAGTTGGGGAACCGCCTTGTCGGTTCTGCTCTCAAAAAATGGGATAGATACTGGAATATGGGTCAGATCTGAGCAACAGTCAGAAACTATGATTAAAAAGAGATTAAATAGCAAGTACCTTTCTGACATAATACTTCCAGATACCCTAAGAATTAACTCAGATTTGAGTAGAATAATAGATGATAGCAGCATAATCGTGCTTGCAGTCCCAACACATAGTGTAAGGGAACTACTGCAAGATTTACAGGGTAAAATAACAAGTGAACAAATCATAGTTAATGTGGCAAAGGGAATTGAAAACAGCTCAAAGAAGAGAATTTCAGAGATTGTTTATGAATACTTTCCTGACAATAGATTTGTTGCTTTATCAGGTCCTTCGCACGCAGAAGAGGTAGCACTTGATATACCAACTACAGTTGTTTCAGCTTCTACAAACAAAGAGGTAGCTGAACATATTCAGGATGTATTCTCATGTTCCACTTTCAGAGTATACACTAATCCAGATGTTATTGGCGTGGAGCTCGGTGGCGCACTTAAGAATATAATCGCCCTTGGAGCTGGTATTTCTGATGGCCTTGGTTATGGGGACAATACAAAGGCAGCTTTGATGACTCGTGGGATTTATGAGATGTCAAAGCTTGGAGTGGCATTGGGTGCTGATCCTGATACATTTTCGGGACTCTCGGGAATTGGGGACCTGATAGTAACATGTACCAGTATGCATAGCAGGAACAGGAGAGCCGGTATCCTTATAGGAAAAGGATACTCCTTGAATGAAGCTATTGAAGAAATAGGAATGGTAGTTGAAGGAATCAAGACAACCAGGTCAACATTTGAATTGGCTGGAGACATAGGAGTTGAAATGCCAATTACAAAAGAGATTTACAACGTTCTTTACAAAGAAGCTGATGTAAGAGAATCTGTAGGAAAACTTATGGGCAGATCAAGAAAACACGAAATGGAAATTGTTGCTACAAATAAAAAAACGAGCTGGTAATCCCAATGGATTATCAGCTCAAATTTTTGGTCGGAGTGATAGGATTTGAACCTACGGCCCCTAGTCCCCCAGACTAGTGCGCTACCAAACTGCGCTACACCCCGCCACAAGCAGTATTATAACTGATAAATTTGATTTTGTAAAGTTGTTTAAAAAGAGCTAAAATTATGTTATACTGAGTTTAATTATAGATTGGAGGATTGTGCATGTTTGAGTTTTTAATTGCAATTTTAGGAATTGTGCTTTTTGCAGGTATACTGGGATACACACTTGTTGTACTCAAGGAAAAGTATTACTTGAAAAACAATATAATCTTTATTGATAACAGATATATATCACAGGATGAAATAGAAGACACTGATATGCAGGAATTCTTTCTTGACGGGACCAAGCTTAAAGCTGGTGATGGGATAAGCATAATGACAAAATCAAAAGAAAAATTCAAGGGAATTCTTATAGGTGCTGTGAACAATGACCAGTCAATTAAAATGGTAACATATGCAAATGAAGTTATAAAGCTAAAAATTGAGAGTATCAACCAGTTCAGAATAATGAGCAAATATGGCAAATTTTTTAGTTAGGTGTGAATTGAATGATGGGATATCAGGGTGACATAAAAAGAAAGATTATTCTTTTCATAGGATTTATAGCTCTGATAATAATTGCATTGAATGTACTTCCGCGATTATCTGGTACAGTAAGCAAATTTATACTGCCAGAAGAATATGAGTATGTTGTAGAAGTTCCTGCCAAAGGAATTTTAGCAAGAGACGAGAAGTTGTATTATTCAGAGACTGATGGTGATATATACAAGGTCGTCAAGGAGGGAGAAAGAGTTCGTGTTGGTCAGGCTGTAGCGGATGTACTTTTACTTGAGGATACTACAAATCTTAAGGATGAACTTAGCCAAATCGAAAATATGATTGATTTTTATAGTGAGTTGGAAAACGACATCAGTAATAGTCAAGATGCATCTGATGGTTTGGACTTCTTAGTTTCCAACCTTCATCAACAACTATCGGATGAGGATTATCAGGGTATCAATGATACTAGAGAATCCATTGAACTTCAGAGTAGTACCATAGTCAATGCATCTGAAGATATTGTTGATCAAAACCTTTCTATTGAAGATCTTATGGATAAACGGCAGGGCTTACTTTCTCAAATAGCAAAATACGATAGAGAGATTCATTCAAATCATTCAGGACTTGTATCATATAAAATAGACGGATGGGAAAGTGTTTTAAATGCAAATTTGCTATCTGATATGAGTATTGAAACACTAAAAGAAGTTCAGAAACTGGGAATACTGGATGAAACTACAGAAAAAAAACCGGTTTTTAAGATAATTGACGATTACCAGTGGTACTTGATAATGGAGATTGAAAACGGATTTGAAACCGAATTTGAATTGAAAGAAGTTTTAAGTGTTAATATTCTTCTGGAAGAAGAGAGTTTTGTAACATTGGAATTACCGGTTGTAATGATTCTGGAAGAAAATCGCGAAGTGTTTTATGTACTAGAAGGCACTAAATTCATTGAAAAATTGTATGACAAAAGATTTGTAGATATAAATGTAATAACTTTTAATGAAGAAACTTATAGAATACCAATTGAATCTCTAACTGAGATGGGAGATACTGTCGGGGTAAAAGTCAAGGAGTTTTACGGAGTAGTAACCTTCAGACCTGTCGAAGTAGTTGCAAGTGATGAAGAATACGCATTTGTTTCAAAGGGTGACAACAACGGATACATAAAATCGGGAGATGGGTCAGTAAGGACAATTAATATGTTCAGTGATGTCATAACAGATCCTGATTCTGTTGATGTAGATGAAATATTAAATTGATGGGAGGTCTTTAAAATTAGCATCCATGATAATCTATTAGGAATAAATGACAGAATTAGACTTGCCCTTGATAGGTCAGGGAGAGAAGACGAAGTTAAATTGGTTGCAGTAACAAAAACCCTGCAAGTAGATAAGATAATTGAAGCACTAGACCTTGGAGTTGTAGATATTGGAGAAAACAAGGTCCAGGAGCTTGCTGAAAAAATGGAGATTCTTGGTGACAGACCTAAATACCACATGATAGGTCATCTTCAAACAAACAAAGTGAAATTTTTAGTGGAAAAGGTTCATCTAATTCATTCACTGGACAGGATTTCACTTGCTAAAGAGATTGATAAAAGAGCAAAGGCAAGTAATCGTGTTATTGATACATTAATTCAAGTTAACGTATCACAAGAGGATTCAAAGTTCGGTATGAAGGAAGAAGATGTTATTCCTTTTATTGAAAAGGTGTTGATGTTTGAAAACTTAAGAATTAAAGGATTGATGACAATAGCTCCTTTTACGGATGATGAGGTTGTTCTTAGGAACACTTTCAGAGGGTTGTACAATCTCAGCGAAAAAATCAAAGTGGAGAATTACAAAGAAATCAGCATGGATATACTTTCCATGGGCATGACGAATGATTTCGAAATAGCAATTGAAGAAGGATCAAATATGATTAGGGTAGGAACTGGGATTTTTGGGGAGAGAAACTATTAGGAGGGAATAGAATGGGTAATATATTTGATAAATTCAAGTATTTTATAGGTATTGATGATTACGAAGAAGATGAATATTTAGTTGATGAGACAACTGAAGAAATTGAAGCAGGGTCTTCTCAGTCAACAAAAAAATTCAGTAACAAAGTTGTAAATATTCACACAAACAATAATATGAAAATTTCAGTACATGAACCTCTTAGCTACGAGGAAGCACCGGCGATTATTGATGACCTTAAATTAAGGAAAGCAATCGTAGTTAATTTCGAACAACTAGACACGAATGTAAAAAGGCAAATCTTTGATTTTATTAATGGTGGGCTTTATGCAGTTGAGGGGAAAATTCAGAAAGTTACCAAAGATATATTTATACTTGCACCTAACAATATAGAAATAGACGGATTAAAAGACGAATTGAAGAACAGGGGAATATTCCCTTGGTAAGGAGACTTTAATGTATACATTGCTAAGATCAGTAAGGATATTATTTGATTTTTTAGAGATTTTAATTATAATACGAATATTTGTAAATATCTTCAGAATTCCTGTGAATAATTTGTTCGGTAAAATACTATTCGAACTTACAGAGCCTATTATGGCACCTGCTAGAGCATTGTTGGATAAAATTGGATTTGGAAGAGGCTTCATAGATTTTTCACCTTGGGTAGCCATAATTTTTTTGAGAGTTGTTTATTCTGTGATACTGAATATAGTAGGGTAACATATGTTAGATAAAGGTATGTACCTTAATCATATTAATGACAATGAAATAGTTTTTAAGATGAGAAGGCTGCTTGATTTGATTGAGTCATCTTTAAAGAGTCATATGGTAATCGAATCAGACTTTATGGATCCATATGAACAAAAGTTAAGTGAATCAATTCTAAATCGCTTTCAGGAATTGTCCTACATTTTTCACGGTGGGCTAGAAGAGACTGAGAGGAAGTGTATAATAATACATCCAGAGTACATATACAGCGAAGATCTTGAATCACCTGTTTCATACTTAAAAATTGAAGGTCATCTGGATGGTCTTAATCACAAGGATTATCTTGGAGCAATAATGGGGATTGGATTGACAAGAGAGAAAATTGGAGATATTCTTTTGTATGAAAATTATACTGTAGTAATAGTAAAAAAAGAAATCAAGGATTATATACTGTTGAATTTTGAAAAGGCAGGCAATAAAAATATTAGTATATCAGAGATTCAAGGAGAGAACTTGGTTTACCCTAAACCAGATTTTATTGAACTTAAGAAATTTGTAGCATCTCTGAGATTGGATGTTTATCTGAGTGCTGCATACAATATTTCAAGAAGTGAGAGCATGGGATTAATTAAATCAGGTGATACAAAAGTAAACTGGGAAAAAATTAAAAAATCAGATACTGTACTTGAGATAGGGGATGTTGTTTCTGTAAGAGGAAAAGGCAGAACCATTTTTTATGGGCTAGGCGGTACTTCAAAAAAAGGAAGACTAAATCTGACAATCAGAAAACTAGTGTAATGGAGTGATTAAATGATAACACCTTTAGATATCCAGAATAAGAATTTCAAAAAAACTTTTAGAGGTTTCTATCCTAAGGAAGTCAATTCTTTCCTTACAGAGATTATTGACGATTATGAAAGAATGTATAAGGAAAATATTGAATACAAGGATAAAATTAATATGCTTACTGACCAGATAAGACAGTTCCAGACCATGGAAGAAACCTTGAAAAGCACGCTTTTAGTTGCTCAGCAAGCAGCAGATGAAGTCACCGTCAATGCAAGAAACAAAGCTGAAATTATAATTGAGAATGCCGAGGATACAGGAAGAAGAATCATTGAGCAATCGAGAGAGGACGTAAGAGGAATAAAGAATGAATATGATTATCTTCAAAAAGAGTTGTTTATATTCAAAACCAGATACGAGTCTTTCCTTAAATCTCAGCTACTTTCATTGGAGGAGTATTATAACAATGTAGATAATAAAAACAGAGTTGAAAGCAGTACAACAGAAGAGAAAGATTTGAAAGAATAGACCAGGAGGAGCGTTGGCTTCTTTTTGTTCTGTAAAATGAAAGAATGGTAGGAGGAAAAGCATTGGGATTTATATTGGGAATTCTGATTATAGTAGCTGATCAGGCAACAAAGCATTTGTCAGTTTTATATTTAATGAATAAAAAGCCGATAGTGCTCATTAATGATTTAATTGAACTCCATTTTGTAAAGAACTATGGCGCTGCTTTTGGTATACTTCAAAACCAAAGATTATTCTTTATTTCAGTTACTACTCTAGTATTAGTGGTAATGTCAATATATATGATAAAGAATCAGAAAAAACTAACTTTGGTTGCAAATATAGCCATGGGATTTCTATTGGGGGGCGCTTTAGGCAATCTAATTGATAGAGTTAGACTTGGGTATGTAGTAGATTTTATTAAGGTTGACCTTGGAAGATTATATGATTTTCCAGTTTTTAATATTGCAGATATCTTTATTGTCATAGGAACAGGGCTACTTATTTTTGTAATATTATTTGACAAATATGATAAGGCACAGGTGATTTAAATTGAAAGAAATCGAAATCTATGTAGGTGAAGAAGATAATGAAAGACTGGACTTTTTTCTTTCATTGGAGCTGGATGAGTTTTCACGAACCAGAATTCATAAACTAATAAAAGATAAGTTAATTACTGTAAATAAATCTTTCAAAAAGCCAAGTTATTTGGTCAAAGAAGGTGATACAATTCTTGTACAGCTTCCTGAGCCCAAAATTCTTGAAATTACACCTGAGAATATCCCAATCGAAATTGTTTATGAAGACGATGATTTGGCGGTAATAGATAAGGATTATGGAATGGTTGTACATCCGGCACCTGGAAACTATTCAGGAACACTTGTCAATGCACTTATGTATCGTATGGATAACCTGTCATCTATTAATGGCATTATAAGGCCAGGAATCGTCCACAGGTTGGATAAGGACACCTCAGGCCTGATAGTGATAGCTAAGAATGATAAAGCTCACAGAGAGCTATCTGAGCAGTTAAAATACCACGGTGTTTATAGAGAGTACATAACTTTGGTTCATGGTAATGTCAAACAGGACGGCGGAACGATAAATGCACCAATAGGCAGGAATCAGAGAGATAGAAAGAAAATGGCTGTAACTGACAAAAACAGCAAAGAAGCTATAAGCCATTTCACTGTTAAAGAGAGGTATGGTAAGTACACATTAGTTTCAGTTAGACTTGAAACCGGAAGAACACATCAAATAAGGGTACATTTTGCGTACTTTGGTAATCCAGTGGTGGGAGATCCTGTGTATTCAAGCGGTAAGAATGAATTTAATGTAAAGAGGCAACTGTTACATGCTAGAAAGTTGGGATTCACTCACCCTTCAACCAAGACTAAAGTTGAATTTGAGTGTGAATTACCAGAGGATTTCAAAAAAATATTGGCAAAGCTGCAAAGGGAGGTTCAATAATGATAGTAAAAGCCGTTATTATGGACAATAAGGCAATTGCCAGAGCAACAACTAGGATTTCAAATGAAATAATTGAAAGAAACAAAGGCATAAAAGACTTGGTTTTGGTTGGGGTTAAAACAAGGGGCGTCCCTTTTGCCAGGAGAATTGCAGAAATGATATTTAATATTGAAGGCGAAGACGTACCAGTATATACTCTGGACATTAGTCTATATAGGGATGATCTTGAGGAAATTGGAAATCAACCTGTTGTAAATGAAAGCTTCAAGGGTGAAATAAATGGTAAGAAGATTGTTTTAGTTGATGATGTAATCTATACTGGAAGAACTGTCAGAGCTGCTCTGGATGCATTAATCGACAACGGCAGACCCAGGAAAGTACAATTGGCTGTGTTAGTGGACCGAGGGCACAGAGAATTCCCAATAAGGCCGGATTATGTAGGTAAAAATGTACCTACTGCAAGAACTGAAGTTGTAGGTGTCAAATTGAAGGAAATAGATGGAAAAGATGAAGTGGTTATTATGAAAAGATAGAGGACCTATTAATCCTCTATCTTTTTTATCTTGTCTAATTCTGCTGGAGATGGATTTACCACTATGGTTTTTTGGTTTTCATACACTACCAGTCCGGTCTTTCCATTCTTTGGTTTTCTTACGTATTTTTTTTCTGTATAGTCCACTTCGACACTTCCTGAGTTTCTACCTTTGCTGTAATAAGCAGCTAGTAAACCTGCTTCAGTAAGAGTTTGTTCTGGGACTGAGTTTCCCTCTGTCTTGATGATAACGTGACTTCCAGGAATTCCTTTTGTATGAAGCCAGATATCTTCTTTTTTTGCGATTTTCATAGTGAGCATTTCATTTTGCCTGTTATTTCTTCCTACAAAAATTTCAAAGCCTTCTGATGATACAAATCTTAGTGGACCTGACAATTTTACTTTTTTCTTCCTATCTTTCATGCTTCGTCTTTGTATATAACCCTCTAGAATAAGTTCATCCTTAATTTCATCAAGTTCTTTGACATCGGTTGCGTTTTCAAGGCTTACAAGGACATGTTCAATATAGGATATTTCAGACTCTGTTTCTGGAATCTGAGCAAGTAATAGCTGATTGGCAGTTTTTAGCTTGCCATATTTCTTGTAATATCTTTGGGCATTTTCCGCAGGACTTGTTTTTGGATCTAGGGGAACCTTTAACTTCTCTAGATTTTCATCATAAAAATTTTCAAGTATGACTTGATCAAGTCCTTTATTTATCCTGTATAGATTTGATTGTATTAAATCAGCATATACTTTATATTTTTCTCTATCTTTACTATTTAGAAGCTCCTCTCTTTGCTTTGAAAGTTTATTCTGTGCTCTTTCAAGCTTGGTGTGCAGGATTTTCTTAAGTGAAGCTGATTTCTGTTTAACTCTATCACTTGTATCCCTAGAGTTATATACAAAATCGAGCATTTTTGAAACACTGTTAGTCTCTATTTGATTCATCCCTCGGTATTGTGATAATGGGAATGCATAGAAGGCCTCAACATTACTATCCTCTTCCTTTAATATATACACTGGTTTAAATTCTTCATTCTTAACTTTTTGAATAAATTGATTAAGACCATTTAAAAGATTGTTTTTGTCATTATCATCAAGACTTAAGATGACTCTGTCTGAGTCAAGGCCTGCTATGCTACAGATCTCTCTGCCTGCTAGTGGACTGAGGCCAGTAAAACTTTGATAAAGAAACTTAAATATTTTTTGACTTCCATTAGCTTTATCTAGGTGATCATAGAAATCATTCTGATCTGACTGGAGTGGATCTACCTTGCCTTCTGATTCTATAAAGGAATAGTCAAATCCCGGAAGCAGTTGTCTGACCCTAGAGATTTCAGCAGGGATTCTTTTTATAGAGTCAATAATTTTCCTGGAATCCTTATCAATAAGTATAATATTACTATGTTTTCCCATTATTTCAACGATGAGCTCTCTTTCAGTGGGGTTGCCAAGTTCATCTTTACCTGAAAGAGTAAATATGACAACTCTATCCAAACCTCTCTGCCTAATGTCCAGTATTATACTGCCAGTCAGGTGTTTCCTAAGTAGCATGCAAAACATTGGTGGTGAAAGTGGATTAGTTTTTGGGGAGCTTGTTAAATATATTCTTGGGTTGTTGCTACTTGCGGATATTAGCAATCGATGATTCTTTCCCTTACTGTATATCTGTATTAACATTTCGTCTTTTTCATGTTGATAAATCTTATCTATCCTACCGCCAAGCAATATACTATTTAATTCGGATACTACTGATCTGGTTACTATACCATCAAATGACATTTTAAACCTCCGTATTTATGTTGTCTATCTAGTATACCACAAATTGGATCGATGAAGAATTGACAATCTTGTACACATAATTATTTTAGAGGATTACATCTAAATATTAATATTTCGTAATAAATAGTAGATATTTATATTCATAGATGTATAATATTCTATAACTCGTATAAAGATATCTATGCATTATAATCACTTGATGATGGATTGTGGTTTTTATCGGTTGATGATCGAATTTTAAATAATAAGATTGATTGATATCTTTTATGGATAAAAAGGAGGGATTCCATTGATTAGAAGTATGACAGGCTATGGAAAAGGAGAGTCTGAGAACCAGCTGTATAAACTTAAGATTGAACTGAAATCAGTGAATCACAGGTATTTGGATATAAATGTTAAGCTGCCAAGGTATCTCATTTATCTTGAAGAAAGTATTAAAAAGCTGATAAAGGAGAGAATGCATAGAGGGAAGGTAGATGTATTTGTCAATTTTGAATTCGCTGAAACAACAGCTGTAGATGTTAAAGTTGATATTTCATTAGCCAGAAGCTTTAAATCAGCTCTTGAAGAGTTAAAAAGTGAATTGGATATCGATGATAGTATCAGACTCAATAATATCCTTTCAATCTCTGATGTAATTAAAACCGAGAAGAAAGAGCTGGATGAAGATCTTGTATGGGAAGCTATAAAAGAGTCAACAATCAAAGCTCTGGACAAAATGATTGCAATGAGGGAGTATGAAGGTGAGCAACTTAGGAAAGACATTCATGGAAAGTTGGGAAACATCGAATCTATAGCAACTAGAATTGAAGAGAGAGCCCCTCTTGTAGTAGAGGAGTATAAATCTAAGCTGAATGAAAGAATTCAAGCAATTTTAGAGGATGTTGCTGCTGTTGATATGGACCGACTTGCCATGGAGATAGCAATTTATGCAGATAAAAGTAGTATAGATGAAGAATTGACTAGATTAAAGAGTCATGTATCTCAGTTAAAAGAGATTTTATCAGAAAAAGACTCAATAGGTAGGAAGCTTGATTTTCTAATTCAGGAGTTCAACAGGGAAGTTAACACAATAGGTAGCAAGTCTAGCGATACGGATATTGTAAAGGCTGTCGTTGAATTAAAGTCTGAAATTGAAAAGATAAGGGAGCAGGTACAGAACATCGAGTAGGAGGAAGAACTATGTTAGTTTATTTTATAAATGTAGGCTTTGGAAATGTAGTTGCATCAAACAAGGTTGTTTCTGTAGTCAGTCCAGAATCTGCTCCAATAAAAAGACTGGTTCAAGAATCCAAGGAACAGGGAACGCTAATAGATGCAACCTACGGTAGAAGAACCAGGGCAGTAATTGTTATGGACAGTGGTCATATTGTATTATCCCCTTTGCAACCGGAGACTATTGCACATAGACTCCATACCAAAGAGGATGGGCATGAATAATGATGAAAGATGGTGAGAAATTATGGCAAAAGGATTTTTATTAGTTCTTTCAGGTCCTTCGGGTAGCGGAAAGGGAACAGTAAGTCAGGCGCTTATGCAAAGTAGAGACGACATTGTATTTTCAATTTCTGCTACAACAAGAAATCCTAGAGCTACTGAAGTTGATGGTGAAAACTATTTTTTCTATGATAAAGATGTTTTCATGGATATGGTTGAAAAGGGTGAGTTTATCGAGCATGCATTTGTGCATACGAATTACTATGGAACTCCAAAGAAATTTGTTTTCGACCAGATAGAAAAGGGTGAAATAGTATTACTCGAAATTGATGTACAGGGTGCACTACAGATTAAAAAAAATTATAAAGAAGCAGTATTCATTTTCCTTTTACCACCTACAATGGATGAGTTGAGGAACAGAATAGTTAAGAGAGGCACAGAAACTGAAGAAGATATCGATACTAGATTTTCAAATGCATTCAAGGAATTGGATTTCGTTGGCGAATATGACTTCTTTGTAGTAAATGATAAGGTTGATGCAGCTGTAGCAGATATTGAAGCCATCATACATTCTGAAAAGCTTAGAGTTAAGAGACATAATGGTATTAAAGAACTGGTAACTAGAAAAGGGGGTAGCAAAAATGAATGATAAGATAAAAGAGAACTGTCTTCCTAAAGAAAGTAGATATACTTTGGTTATGGTGGCTGCCAGAAGAGCAAGACAACTTGTAGAAGGTTCAACTCCAAGAGTAGATACAAAGGCTAACAAGCCAGTAACCATTGCTTTGGATGAAATTGCTGAAGGAAAGGTTGAGTTTGTAAATCCTTCCGCTGGAAGTTTTAAGTAGGTGAAATCATGTTAAAGGACAAGCACATACTATTGGGAATTACAGGAGGTATAGCTGCATATAAATCAGCAGATCTGGTAAGCAAGTTGAAAAAATCCGGCGCTAAGGTTGATGTTGTAATGACTAAGGCAGCAACTGAATTTGTTAGCCCTTTGACATTTCAGACAATGTCACAGAGCAAAGTTCACTTTGATTTGTTTGGTCTGGAGAGCTATATGGAAGTTGAACATATTGCTCTTGCTCAAAGACCAGATATTATTCTTATAGCCCCTGCAACTGCAAACACAATTGGCAAGATAGCCAATGGGATTGCAGACAATATGCTGACAACAGTCGTTATGGCTTCCAATGTCAGTATACTATTTGCTCCAGCAATGAATACGAATATGTATTTGAATCCAATAACACAAAAAAACATTAAAGCTTTGAAAGAACTTGGGCACCAATTCATGAACACAGGAGAAGGAAGACTTGCCTGTGGTGACGTGGGTGCTGGGAAAATGGCTGAACCGGCAGAGATTATTACTTATCTGGAGGATTATTTCACTGAAAAGGATCTTAAAGGCAAAAAAATAGTTGTTACCGCGGGCCCAACAATTGAGGAAATAGATCCAGTGAGATTTATTACAAATCACTCAAGTGGAAAAATGGGGTACTCAATTGCTAGTATTGCTGCAAAGAGGGGAGCTGAGGTTGTCCTGATTTCGGGTCCAGTTGATTTAGACCCACCTTCCAATGTAAAAATCGTGAATATTAAGTCAACAGAAGAAATGATGGAAGCAGTAAGAGAGCATTTCGAAAACTGTGATGTCTTGATAAAAGCTGCTGCTCCTTCTGATTTTAAGCCTTTGAACTACAGTGACAAAAAAATCAAGAAAAGAGAAAATGAATCGAAGTCAATGTCTATCGAACTAACTAAGAATCCTGATATTGCTGCCTATTTTGGAAAAATCAAGGAACATCGCATAATGGTAGGCTTTGCAGCTGAGACCAATAATATAGAAGAATATGCTGGTTTAAAAATGAAAGAAAAGAACTTGGATTTTATTGTTGCGAATGATATAACCCAGGACGGAGCGGGGTTTAAGGGCGATACTAATATAGCCACCATTTATGATGCTTCAGGCCAGATTGAAAGCCTTCCATTGATGTCAAAGGATGATTTGTCATCTTTTATACTGGATAAGGTGAAGTTGATACTGGAAAACAGAAGTTAGTAGAAATTGTCCTAGATTGAAAGGAGTTATGGAATGGGTTTTGCAGAGATTATAATTGATCATAAATCCTCAAGCGTGGACAAAAGATTTACCTATAACATACCAAGTGATCTTGAGAATCAAGCAAAACTTGGTGTAAGAGTTGTTGTACCTTTTGGTAGATATAATAAGCCTATAATGGGAATTATTGTAGAAATGAAAGATGATTCCAGCATATCTTACAAGACCAAGGATATTATTCAGGTTCTGGATGATAAGCCTCTGATTTCTGAAAAAAAAATCATTTTAGCTAATTGGATAAAAGAAGAGTATCTTTGTACAGGATATGAATCTATGCAGCCTATGTTACCACCGGGCGATTTCAGGGATATAACTACGATGGTAGTACCTGGTGAGAGCTTGAATAATTTCAACAACCATTCAGAGGAAGAAAAAATAATACTGTCAGAAGTATCAAATGCCAGCAAGATTGAGTATACAGAGTTGCAGAATATCTGCCAGAACAAGGACTTCAACAAATTGATTTCCAGTCTTGAAGAAGAAGGCTCAATTAAACTGGTACTTGATATAAGAAAAACAAGCACTTCCAGAGTTGAAAAAATTGTAATAAGAAATCAAACTGTCTCATTTGATAAGGGTGTTGAAATTATTGGTAATTCTGCAAAAAAACAGCTAAAAATTTGGACATTATTTAAAGGAACTAATGAAATTGCAGCAAATGAGATCTTGAAGCAGCTAAATACAAGTCTTTCAGTTTTAAAAGCTATGGAAACTAAAAATCTTGTATTAATTGAAAATAGAATTGTCAATGAAACACCAGTATCCAAAGATATACCAGAGTATCTAAAGATTGAGCTGAACACGGATCAAAAAAGAGTTTATGAAGGAATATGTCATTCCAATAATAATATTTCTCTTATTCATGGAATAACAGGTAGTGGCAAGACTGAAATATATCTTCAACTGGTGGAAGATATGCTTCGTAATGGCAAGGATTCTATAATACTGGTACCTGAAATATCATTAACTCCTCAAACAATTGATAGATTTGTTGGTAGATTTGGCAACCAAGTAGCAATTCTTCACAGCAAACTTACACAGCTTGAGAGATTTGATCAATGGAGAAGGATAAAAACCGGTGAGTATAAAATTGTGGTTGGTGCGAGATCAGCTTTATTCGCACCTTTCAATAATTTAGGGTTAATAGTGATCGATGAGGAGCATGAAAATACTTATAAATCATCTAATAATCCTAAATATGACACTATAGATGTAGCAATCAGAATATCTGAACTAGAGAATTCAAAACTTGTTCTCGGAACTGCTACGCCTTCTATTGAAACATATTATAGAACTGAAATTGGAGAATATTCGCTCTATGAACTGCAAAACAGAGCGACAAGAAATTCCCTTCCATCAATTAATGTAGTTGATATGAGGGATGAGCTTCAGGAGGGAAATCGTTCAATTTTCAGCAAAATTCTATACCAGGAGATGGTTAATGCTCTTGATAATGGAAACCAAATTATCCTTTTTTTGAATAAGAGAGGTTATACTGGATTTATAACGTGTAGAAGTTGTGGATATGTCTCAAAGTGCGATAATTGTGATATAAGTCTAACCTATCACAAATCAACAAATAGACTTAGATGTCATTATTGTGGAGATACCCATACATTACCATCTTCTTGTCCTGCATGTGGAAGCAATTATTTTAAAAGTTTTGGGATAGGAACTGAAAGGGTTGAGGAAGAAGTCCGAAAGTTGTTCCCAGATGCAAAAACATTGAGAATGGACAGCGATATGATTAAATCAAGAGAAGATTATGAAAAAGCATTGGATTCAATGAAGAATAATGAGGTAGATATTCTTGTAGGAACTCAAATGATATCTAAAGGCCTTGATTTTCCAAGGGTGACACTTGTAGGCATAATAGCAGCGGATACGACATTGAACTTGCCGGACTTTAGGTCACCTGAGAGAACTTTTCAACTTGTTACTCAAGTTGCTGGAAGAGCCGGTCGTGGAGATATAGCAGGAAATGTAATATTGCAGACCTATAATCCTGATCACTATAGTATTACCACTGCAATGACAAATGACTACAAATTATTTTACAGTAATGAATCACAGTTGCGCAAGGAATTTGGATACCCTCCATACAAAGGAATAGCTACCGTGACATTATTCGGTAAAAATCAATTACATGTAAAAGAATCGATGGAAGAGTCTGCCTTGGAGCTACAGAAGCATATAAAAAATGAAAAACTAGTTAGTATTGATGTGCTAGGTCCTAATCCAGCACCTTTAGAGAGAATTAACAATAACTATCGCTGGCAAATATTATTAAAATTCGGTTACAATGATAGTAAACTTATAAAGAATATTATTAACAGGGTATATAATAAAGATAAGGGCAAAATAAAACATGATGACATAAAAATTAGCATAGATATTAATCCAAGTAGCATATTATAGAAGAAGTAAATTTAGGAGGATTGAGATGGCATTAAGAAAGATCAGGTTAGATGGCGATCCAATACTAAGAAAAAAATCTAGAGAAGTAGCTGAATTAGATGATAGAATACTACAGTTACTAGATGATATGGTAGAAACCATGAGGCATGAAAACGGTATTGGACTTGCAGCACCACAAATAGGAGTTTTGAAAAGGGTAATAACAATTGATATTGGAGAAAAACCAATAATCGCAATAAATCCGGTGATTGAAGCACAAGAAGGTGAAGTTGACGGTATTGAAGGTTGTCTTTCAGTACCGGATTTGGCTGGTACAGTTGAAAGACCGCAGACTATAACCATTTCATTTATGGACGAAAACGGTCAAAAGGTTGAGATGAAGCCATCAGGATATCTTGCAAGGGTATTTTGTCATGAAATAGATCATCTTGAAGGAGTTTTATACACTGACAAAGCTAAAGAAGTCCATGAGAATGTAGCTGAGGATGAGGAGTTGTCATGAAGATAATATATATGGGCACTCCTGATTTTGCAGTAAAGTCTTTGGAACACATTTTCAACGAAGGCTACGATATTCCTCTTGTAGTTACTCAAATGGATAAAAAAAAAGGAAGAGGAAAAAAGCTTCAACCAACCCCTGTTAAGGAAAAGGCTATTGAATTGGGAATTGAAGTATTTCAGCCAGTAGATATAAATTCTGACGAATCGTATCATAAACTAAAGATTATTGAACCAGATTTTATAGTGGTAGCAGCCTATGGTCAAATTTTAAAAAAAAGAATATTGGAGATTCCGAAATACAATTGTCTAAATATACATGCGTCTTTATTGCCTAAGTATAGAGGAGCAGCACCAATAAATTGGGCAATTATGAATGGAGAAATCAATACAGGTATAACAATAATGAATATGGAAGAAGGCCTTGACACAGGTGGTATATTTCTAAAACAAGAGATACCGATTGCATGGGAAGATGATTCACAGACAATTCATGATAAATTGGCTGAAGTTGGATCATACTTGGTAATAGAAGCCATGGAATTAATTGTGTCGGGTGATTCTGTTTTAACCCCACAGAAACACGAGGAATCGAGTTATGCGCCTATATTATATAAGGGTGTTGGTAGCATTGACTGGACCAAAGCTGCTAGGGATATTTACAAAAAGGTTATGGGACTTAAACCTTGGCCATCTGCATTTACGGAATACAAAGGACAGAAGATAAAGATACACAGAGTTGAGGTAGAAGAAAGAGATCATGATATTACACCCGGTACTATAGTGGATGCTGAACCAGATGGTATCAAAGTCGCAGTCTCAGATGGTTTTATAATTATTAAACAGCTACAATTTCCTGGCAAAAGAGCCATGAATGTCAAGGAACTATTGTTGGGGAAAGATATTGAAAAGGGATACATTTTATAGAGAAGAGGGATATTTATGTATACAGGCTTTTATGGAGGATCATGGTTGATATTTGTGCTTCCAGCAATCTTGTTTGCGGGCTATGCACAAATGAAGGTAAAGACAACTTTTTCACAGTATCTAAAAGTACCCAGCGAATCTGGAATGACTGGGGCACAGGTTGCCAGACGCATTCTTGATAGTAGTGGTTTAAGTGATATTCCAATTGAGGCTGTCAGAGGAAATCTGACTGACCATTACGACCCGGGAAAACGAGTTATAAGACTATCTCAAAATGTTTACGGAAGTAGCAGCATAGCATCTGTAAGTGTAGCTGCTCATGAAGTAGGACACGCAATACAACATGCAGAGGGATATTTTCCCTTAATTCTAAGAAACAACATTGCACCGATAGCGAATTTTGGTTCAAAATTGGTATGGATATTTGTAATTCTTGGTTTTATAATTAGTCCATTCTTAATAGATGTTGGGATAGCATTATTCCTTGCAGCTGTATTATTTCAAATAGTTACACTTCCTGTTGAATTCAATGCCAGTAGAAGGGCTATGGTTCATCTGGAGAATGGATTGATACCTTCACAAAGCTTAAAACCAGCAAAAAAAGTTTTAGATGCAGCTGCTCTGACATATGTAGCTGCTACAATAGTCGCTTTGGCTGAATTGTTAAGATTATTGGCCTTACGAGGACAAAGGAGATAAAGGGGGAGGAATCTCCCTTTTTTTTGGAGGGATTAAATGTTCAATACTAGAGAAGTAGCCATAAGGGTATTATCTGAAGTGCAAGATAAAGGTAAATTCTCTAACAAAGCACTGCAGGAATATTCACAGATAGATATGTCACTTGAGGACAAGAGATTACTGAGAGAATTGGTTTACGGAGTTCTTGAAAACCGTATGTATATTGATAATATAATTAAATCTGCTTCAAATGTAAGAATGAAGAAAATCCATCCAATGATATTACAAATATTAAGAGTTGGGATATACCAGATAGGATTTATGGATAGAATACCAGCACATGCCGCAATTGATGAGTCAGTAAAGCTGGCAAAAAAATATGGCCACAAAGGTACAATAGGATATGTAAATGGTGTTTTGAGAAAGATTGATAGAGAAAGAGAAAAGTTTTTCTTGACTGAAATTCCAAAAAACATGGAAGAATTGTCAGTTCGTTATTCTCATCCTGGTTTTTTAGTTGATTTGTGGATAAAACAGTTTGGATTTGAGTTTACAAAGGAACTCCTAAAAGCCAACAATACAAGACCTTTGCTTAACATACGTGTTAATACATTGAAGATCGATAGAGAGAACTTGTTAGATAAGCTTGGTAAGTATGACTTGCAACTTATTAGAGGAGAATTATCAAGAGACTGCATAAAAGTTCTTAATCCTGAAAATATTACAGATTCTAAAGAATTTAAAGAAGGATTCTTTACAATTCAAGATGAAAGCAGCATGTTGGTTACTGAGATTTCAGAACCAAAAGAAAAAGATCTTATATTAGATGTATGTAGTGCACCTGGAGGCAAAGCTACCCACATGGCACAAAGAATGAATGACAAGGGAAAAATAATTGCAAGAGACCTGTACACCCAGAAGATAAAACTAATTATGGAAAACTGCAAGAGACTGGGAATAAACATCATCGAGGGGCAGGTGTACGATGCAGGTATTTTTGATGAAAGTTTAAGAGACAAAGTTGACGTGTGTCTTGTAGATGCACCTTGTTCAGGTTTCGGATTGTTGAGAAGAAAACCGGACATTAAATTTAATAGAAAGAGTGAAGATTTAGAGACGCTTGTTGAAATACAGTCACAAATACTAAGTAACTCCGCTGGCTATGTAAAGTCTGGAGGAAAACTGATTTATAGCACTTGCACTTTGAACAAAAATGAAAACCTGGATCAGGTACAAAATTTTCTGATTAGAAATCCAGAATTCATGCTTACACCTATAGAACTACCAAGAGATATTGTTCTTAGTGAAACACAGAAATATGGTTATATAGAGCTATATCCACATATACATGGAACAGATGGCTTTTTTATTGCAAAAATGACTAGAAAATAGGTTTTTTAAATAAATTGGAATAACTCTATTGAAATCATGTTATAATATGAGCGAAGAGAGATGAGGATTATGGAATTAAACAGTATGACACAAAAAAAACTCAAAGAAATCATAAATGATTATGGTGAAAAAAGTTTTAGAGCTGAACAAATATTTAGATATTTTCACCAACATGACGGAGAAGATATTTTAGAAATTGGTCAGATTCCACTGGATCTAAGGAAAAGAATCAGTTTAGAGTACACAGTTAATAAAATTAAAGTCCTTCACAAATTTGAGTCAAAGGTTGATGGAACCGTTAAGTATTTATTCTTGCTACCTGATGGCAACATCATTGAAAGTGTAGTGATGAGTTATTCACATGGATATTCACAATGCATATCCACCCAGGTAGGCTGTAAAATGGGATGTAGTTTCTGTGCATCCACCAAAGGTGGTCTTGTGAGAAATCTTACAGCTGCTGAAATGGCTAATCAGGTATATGAGGCTGAAAAGGATTTAGGAATTAGGATATCTAATATAGTTCTTATGGGTAGTGGAGAACCATTGGACAATTATGATAATGTAGTTGATTTTTTTGCTATAATTAATAGCAAATTGGGAAGAAATATCAGCCTCAGAAATATAACCTTGTCAACTTGTGGAATAGTGCCAGAAATCTATAAGCTGGCAGAAGAAAATTTACCAATTACGCTTTCCATATCACTTCATTCTCCATTTGATGAGAAGAGAGAAGAAATTATGCCTATTGCTAGAAAGCATAAACTAAAAGAACTTATGGAAGCATTGAGATACTACATTGACAAGACAAACAGAAGAATAACATTTGAGTATACCTTGATAAAGGGAACAAATGATAGTGAAAAAGAAGCAAGGGAGATATCCAGATTACTTGATGGAATGTTAGCTCATGTAAATCTGATACCACTCAATCCAATAAGTGAGTATAAAGAAGGAAGACCAGATAGAGACCATGTACTAAGCTTTCAATCGATGCTAAAGAAGTTTGGGGTTGCAACTACCGTCAGACGTGAAATGGGTGGAGACATTAGTGCATCATGTGGTCAACTTAGAAGAAGTGTTCTTGATGAAGAAAAATAACGAGGTGATATCGTGAAGTTTGGAGCAGCTAGTGACATAGGACTGGTACGTGAAATTAACCAAGATAGCCTCTATATACCTGAAAATCAGCATATGCCATTATTTATGGTAGCTGATGGGATGGGAGGCCACAATGCAGGTGAGATAGCCAGTGTTATGGCAATTAACATTATCAAGGAATGGATGGAAGAAAATATTGCAGATCTCACAACTGAAAAAAACATTAGAGAATGCGTTATTAAAAGTGTTGAGTATGCCAATAGACATATTTACAACTACTCAAAGGAAATTGAAGGTTGCAGAGGCATGGGAACTACTTTGACCATGGGATATTTGTGCTGTGACAAGATTGTTGTAGGCCATGTCGGAGATAGCAGAGCTTACTTAATCAGCTCTGGTAAAATGTCACAGATTACTCAAGATCACTCACTTGTACAACAGTTGCTTCAAGAAGGCAAAATTTCAGAGAATGAAGCCAGGACACATCCCCAAAGGAATGTAATAACCCGAGCTGTAGGTACTAGCAGTGAAATAGAAGTGGATACTTTAACCATTGACATTACAAAAGGTGATATAGTGGTATTTTGTAGTGATGGACTTACCAACATGGTACCTGAAGAAAAATTAATTGAAACGTTTTCCAATGAGACAGATATACAGAGAGCTTGTGAAATTGCCGTAGAGAAAGCTAAAGTTGAAGGCGGCAATGACAATATTACTGTTTTGGGGATTAGATTTTAACAGAGGTGAAAAAATGATAGGGAAAATGCTAGGAAATAGATATGAAATAGTTGAGCAAATTGGTAGCGGAGGCATGGCGTATGTTTATAAAGCTAAATGTCATTTGTTGGACAGGTTTGTTGCAATAAAGATTTTGAAAGAGGAATTCACGGATGACGAGGATTTTATCAGGAAATTTAGAAGAGAATCTCAGGCAGCTGCAAGCCTTTCTCATCCTAACATACTTAATATCTATGATGTTGGATCAGAAGAACAGGATAACAAAAAAATCCATTACATTGTTATGGAATACATCAAAGGCAAGACACTAAAAGAACTGATTGTGGGGAATGAAAAGCTACAGATTGATCAATCTCTTTACTACGCTACACAAATAGCTGAAGCTCTTTCGAATGCACATAAGAATCATATAGTTCATAGGGATATTAAGCCGCATAACATAATGGTAACCGAAGATAATCGGGTTAAGGTGACAGACTTTGGAATTGCCAGAGCTGTTACTTCATCGACCATTACTACGACTTCCAGTGTTTTAGGCTCAGTTCACTATTTTTCTCCAGAACAAGCCAGAGGCGGATATACAGATGAAAAATCTGATATTTATTCACTTGGAATAGTAATGTATGAGATGATTACAGGGAAGGTGCCTTTTAATGGTGACACACCTATAGGCGTAGCACTTAAGCATGTTCAGGAGGATATTGTACCCCCTGTGGATGCCTCATCTGACATACCAAGAGAAGTAAATGACATAATTATGAAATGTGTCATGAAAAGACAAGGTGACAGATATCAGAGCGCTGATGAGCTCTTAAGAGATTTAAAGGCCTATATTGATACAAGAACCATTCCTGAAAATCAGACAACTGAAGAAACTAGCGATATGACAAGGGTTATACCAGTCGTTAGTGCTGAAAGAGAATCATCAAGGAGCCAGACAATGGACAGAAGCAAGAAAAACAAACGAAATAGAAATAATAAAAATAAATCGGTTGTAATAATTTCAGCAATTTTAGCAGCTTTTATATTGGCTACATTAATATTTGCAGGATATATGAGACTAAGAGACAATATTTCAACGAGTGATGATATATTGATGCCTTCATTGATTGGAATGACTCAGGAAGATGCAGAAGTAATAGCTAAAGATGAAGGTTTCCAGTTGAATGTTGTTAATAGTGTATCCAGTACTGAGTATGAAGCGGGGCGTATTATCTCACAAAATGTTGATGAAGGCGTAAGAGTAAAACCCGGATATCCAGTTTCAGTGACAATTAGTCTGGGTTCTGACAGAGTAACGGTACCGCTACTCGTCAACAGGACTCTTACTGAGGCTGAAACAATAATTAAGGAAGCTGGAATGAGGATGAATGTAGAATACGATTTTTCTGACACGGTTCCCATAGATGTTGTAATGGAGCAAAGCATAGAATCCTTCACGGAGGTTGAACCTAATACTAGAATAGACCTTATTGTTAGCAAAGGTGAAGAGATCAGTGATGTCATAATGATCCAATTGATTGGAACACAAATAAGCCAGGCTATGAATGATATTGTAGGGCTTGACTTGGTAGTCGGAGAAGTAACATATGAACCGAATAATGATGTTCCTGCAAATGTTGTTACATGGCAATCATATGATGCTGGAACAACACTTGAAACCAAGACAGCTGTTGATATGTATGTCTCATCAGGTCCTGAACCAGAACCTGAACCAGATCCAGTTGAGGAACCTGAACCGCCTTCATCTGATGAAGAGAGTAGTTTTACATTCACATTGACACCATTTACAGACAGGGAAGAAACAGAGATAACCATTTTCAGAAAGCAGGGTGGGGATGCAACCATGGTTTATTCTGAAACTCATCAAGCAGATGATGGATCCTTCCAGGTGACTGTTAATGGAGTCCCTGGTGCACAGTTTGAAGTATATTACGATGGAATATATCAATTTACCAGAGTAAAAGAGGGTTGATTAATGATTGAGGGTACAATAGTTAAAGGAATCGGCGGGTTTTATTATGTACGCACGGAGAAAGGCATTATCCAGAGTAGAGCTAGAGGAAATTTTAGAGAAACAAATATAACTCCCCTTGTTGGAGATAAAGTTAGTATAAGAATCAGTGCAGAAGATAATAATGGCTACATTGAGGAAATATTTGATAGGAAAACTGAATTATTAAGACCTCCAGTTGCAAATGTCACTCAGGCTGTTATAGTTTCAAGCATTAGAAACCCTGATTTGAATACTTGGCTTCTAGACAGAATGCTTGTTATGGCTGATGAACAGGGTCTCGATGTTTTAATTTGCATCAATAAGTGTGAAATCGATCGGGAATATGCAGAGTTTGTTGGAAGTATTTATAAAAATGCGGGTTATAAAACAATACTAACCAGCGTAAAAGAGAACGAAGGCTTGGAGGAACTAAAAGATTTCCTGGAAAACCATATAAGTGTATTTGCAGGACCATCAGGTGTTGGAAAATCTTCTTTGTTGAATTCGATTAATACAAACTATGATCTTGAAATTGGGAAAATCAGTTTAAAAACATCAAGAGGTAAACACACCACCAGACACGTAGAGCTACTCGAGCTTAATAAGAACTCATTCGTATTGGATAGCCCGGGTTTTAGTTCACTTAGTCTTGATTTCATAGAAGATGAGATTGATTTGAAACATTATTTCAAGGATATTGAAGAATACAACGGGCAGTGTAAATTTTCCAGTTGTATTCATTTAAACGAACCTGGATGTGCAGTAAAGAAAGCTGTTGAATCTAATAAGCTAAGTGAGGAAAGGTATAAAAATTATATAATGATGATTAATGAAATCAAGAACAGAAAGAGGAGATATTAATATGGCAAAATTAGCACCTTCATTACTTTCTGCAGACTTCTCAAAACTTGGAAAAGAAATAGATATTCTAGAAAAGGGTGGAGCAGATTATGTTCATCTTGATGTTATGGATGGAATCTATGTACCAAACATCACTTTTGGAGCACCTGTTATCAAGAAAATAAGGGGTACGACAAAACTACCTTTTGATGTACATCTTATGGTAGATAGACCAGAGAGATTTATTGATGATTTTATTGATGCCGGCTCAGACATTATAACAGTTCATCCAGATGCTTCCATCCACCTCCACCGAACACTACAAGAAATAAGGAATAAGGGTGCTAAAGCGGGTGTTTCACTAAATCCTTCAACACCTTTGGATGTGTTGGAATACTTAATGGACGATATTGATCTGATCCTAATAATGTCAGTAAATCCTGGGTTTGGAGGACAGAGTTATATCCCGGCAATGACTGAAAAAATAATGAAACTTAAGGATATGATTGTCAAGTCTGGAAATGATATTATTCTTGAGGTCGATGGTGGGATAAAGCTAGAAAATGCAAGAGAAATTATCGATGCTGGAGCTGACCTAATTGTTGTTGGATCTGGGATTTTTGCAACAGATGATGTGGAAAGTAGAGTTAAGAAGTTTAAAGAACTGATAGCATAATATATATGTATATAGTTTTAGTAGTTGAGGAATTTTTTAACTTGTGATATTATCAAATTAACAAAAGAATATTTACAGCACTGGGGGAGCGTAAGCTGAGAGAGAGTAGTTCTCGACCCTTAAGACCTGAACTAGGTAATTCTAGCGGAGGGAAGTGTGTATAGAAATTATACCCATTGCCTTCATAGCAATGGGTTTTTTGTACTAACTCACGCTGTTATATTCAAACCAAAATAAGGAGGTTTAATATAATATGGAACAAAAAAGAAGTAAAGTATTGATGTTGACAGAGGGAGGAATGATGATAGCATTATCTGCCCTTCTAAGTTATGTGAGAATCTATCAAGCACCCAATGGGGGTAGTGTAACCGCTGGCAGTATGATTCCAATTATGATTTTTGCAATAAGATGGGGGCTTGCCCCTGGGGTAGCGGTTGGTGTGACTTATGGTATGTTGGATTTTATTTTAAAACCATTTTTTGTACATCCACTGCAATTGCTGTTAGATTATCCATTTGCATTTGGATCTTTAGGATTAGCTGGCATAGCATACGTTCTTACTACAAAGAAAGGCAAAAAAGGATATGGTTCAGTTTTGCTTGGAGTATCATTGGCAATTACAGGCCGTCTTATATTCCATGTCCTTTCAGGAGTCGTATTTTTCGCAGAATATGCAGGGGACCAGAATCCATGGATTTATTCGATTATTTATAACGCTACTTATCTTATACCTGAATTGATTATATCCATGATAGTTATGGTACTTGTATGGAAACCGATACAAAAATTCATACGGTAAGGATGGTTTTATGAAAGGATTAATTTCTGCTGGAGGCACAGGAGTAAGAAATGGTATATTGATTGATCTATGTAAAGAAGCAGATATTATAGTCGCAGCTGATAGTGGATTCTATAATATATCAGAAGCTAGCTGCAGAATAGATTATTTAATTGGAGATTTTGATTCCATTGACGACATTAACTTAATCGAAGATTTAGATTCCAGTACAACAATTTGCAGATACCCTATAGAAAAAGACAAGACAGATACTGAGTTGGCCATAGACTTACTGGTAGAAAAAGGGTGTACAGAAATAACTATCATTGGTGGCACTGGTAGTAGGATAGATCATTCGTTATCAAATATATTTATGATACGATCTTATCATTTAGATGGAATAAGCATAAAAATTATAAACGATAACAATGAAATATCCTATCTACCTATTGAAATTTTGTTAAGGAAGGATCCTGATTACTATTATTCTATACTACCTGTAGGACCAGAGGGTGTCACTGTAACGCTGGAAGGTTTTCATTATCCCTTACAAGAGACTCACATAAGATACGGGTCAAGTCTTGGAATAAGCAACTACATTGATGATGAATTAGGAAAAATCATCAGACATTCAGGTGAGGGTTTCCTTGTGAAGTCCAGAGACTAAATTTCACAAATGAAAAAAAGCTTATTATGAGATTATCATAATAAGCTTTTTATTCTTGTAAGTGTGGACTAAATGGCTCTTTGAACATAACCAGATCTCAAGCATCTTGTACAAACGTTGATTCTCTTGACTGATCCTTTTACAACTGCCTTTACTCTTCTTATATTTGGAGCCCATGTTCTTGAACTCTTTTTATTGGAGAAGGTCACCTTATTTCCAAATACCTTACTTTTTCCACAAATTTCACATTTCTTAGACATGAAAACACCTCCTTAATTCCTGACAGGCATAATGTTTTTAATATTATTCTCTGCAACATATTATATTTTAACACAGGAGATTATAGAATTGCAACCTAATATTACTAATATTGTTGTTTTAGTTGAACAATTACAACTAATAATGTAAAATAGTATGGATAAGAGTAAAACACAGGGAGGTATAGTTATGCCGGTCAAAATGAAAACGGAATTTGGAGATCTAAATATAAATGACAACGTGTTTGCATCACTGGCAGGAATATCAGCAATGGAAAGCTATGGTATTGTAGGTATGGCTGCAAAAGATGCAAAAGATGGTTTTTTTGAATTGTTGAAATCCGACTCATTAACAAGAGGAATCAAAGTATATATCAAAGACAACCTTATTACAATAGATATGTACGTAATATTGGAATTTGGAGTTAAAATCTCGGTGGTATGCAAGAATATAATAGACAGAGTTAAATTTAATATTGAGAACTTCACCGGATTGAAGGTAGACAAAGTTAATGTCTTTGTCCAAGGAATCCGAGTCGACAAGTAATTAGGAGGTCAAAGATGAATACTAAAACAATAGATGGATATAAACTTAAGGTTATATTGGAAAGTGCTGCATTTAAGCTTGAAGCAAACAAGGATGAAGTAAATTCGTTGAATGTATTTCCTGTACCTGATGGTGATACAGGTACAAATATGCTCCTAACCATGAAATCCGCATTGAAACAAGGATTAGATGTTCAAGAAAATGATGCTCACAAAGTCGCTCAGGCGGCCAGCCAGGGCTCTCTTATGGGAGCAAGAGGCAACTCAGGGGTAATACTTTCACAGTTATTCCGCGGCTTTGCAAGTGGCTTGGAAGGAAAAAAAGAAATTGATATTGCAACTTTTGCGCTAGGGCTTAAGAAGGCTGCAGATACAGCTTATAAGGCCGTAATGAAGCCAACTGAAGGGACTATTCTTACAGTTGCAAGAGAGTGTGGCGAAAAAGCCATGTCAATCTGTAACCAAAACGAAGATATGGTTCAATTTCTAGAAGAAGTTTTACTTCATGGTAATGATATTCTTAGCAAGACTCCTGATATGCTTCCTGTGCTGAAACAGGCAGGTGTTGTTGATGCAGGTGGGAAGGGACTACTGTATTTAATTGAAGGTGCTCTTGAGGCAATTTCTGATGAAAAGAGATCATTGGTTGTACCTTCACAAATTCAAGTAGAGCCGATTATTGAAAAACCAAAGAAAAGGGACCACATAGATACAGACGATATTGAGTTTGGGTATTGTACAGAATTTATGATTAACACCAATTATGGTGATGTTGAGGAATTTAGGGAACAGATATCAGCAAACGCAGATTCTTTGCTGGTTGTGGGTGGAGAAGGAATTATAAAGGTTCATATACACACAAATAATCCTGGAGATGTACTTGAAAAAGCTTTAAAGCTCGGTGAATTAAGCGACATTAAAATTGACAATATGCGTTATCAGCACGAAGAGGTATTACTAAAGGATGAGCTTTCGAGATTAAACAATAATAATTACGTTAATGAAACTATCAATGATGAACAGAAAAGGTACTCAATCATTGCTATCTCATTAGGAGAAGGAATTGATGAGCTTTTTAAAGATATGAATGTTGATGTTATAGTTTCAGGTGGTCAGACTATGAATCCAAGTACTGAAGATATACTTTCGGCAATTGACAAGACAAAAGGAGAACATGTTATAATATTACCTAATAATAGTAATATTATTTTAGCTGCAGAACAAACAAAGCACCTGAGTGAACGGAGTATTAGTGTTATTCCAACAAAATCGATTCCGCAAGGTATATCTGCATTGCTGGTACTGGATGAAGATGTTGAGCTTGAGATAAATTTGGAGAGTATGATTAATGCTATAGACGAAGTAAAAACTGGACAGGTTACTTTTGCAGTTAGAGACACAGAATTTAATGGTACTGATATTAGGAAAAACGATATAATCGGTCTTTCTGATAAAGATATTCTGGCTGCTGGAAATGACGTAAATACTGTTTCGCAACAACTTATTGAGAAGTTAGTGGATCAGGAGTCCTCCATAATAACGATTATATATGGAAGTGATGTAACAGAAGAGCAAGCAAGTAAGTTAGCTGAATTACTTGAAGCGAAATATAGCAATCTTGATATTGAGGTTGTATTTGGCGGTCAACCACTTTACTATTACCTATTTGCCATTGAATAAACCCTGCCCTTGAGCAGGGCTTCTTTTTTGATTAGGGTTTTTCTTCCATGAGAATCAAGAAAAGCATCTAAGCTATTATTCGATACTTAAATATTATAATTGACAATAATGAGGAGGTGGATTTATGCCTGGTTTAGATACTGGTGTACAATATATAAAAGGTGTGGGACCAAAAAAAGCATATAGGCTGAAAAGACTTGGATTAGAGAAGGTGGAAGATATACTTTATTATCTGCCCAAGGATTACGAAGATAAAAGGAAAATATCTGTCTTGGCAGAAGGAAGCTGCGAGAATAAAAATCTTTATAAAGTTGCTATAAAATTACCACCTTCCTTAATAAAACCTAGAAGAGGGTTATCTATTCTCAAAGTCCAGGTGGAAGATAAATCAACTACGGCTCAACTGGTATGGTTCAATCAGGATTATCTAAGAGATAGATTAATTCCAGGTAAGGAATATCTTGTGTATGGTAAATTAAAAAAGGATTCCTTTGGAATTCAAATACATAATCCTGAATACAAACCCTGGGAAGGTAAAAATACTAGTCAGGGTATAACTCCGGTTTATGGTTTAACCGAAGGTATCACTAATAAAGAGATGACAAAAATTATAAAGACTGCTATGGATGAATATTTACAAGCTGTTAAAAATGTTTTGCCTAGAGAGATTTTACTTAAGTACAACTTCATTGACAAGAAGGAGGCCATTAAACAAATTCACTATCCAAATAGCCCTGAATCTATGATTGAATCCAGGAATCAGCTTGCCTTTGAAGAATTGCTAGTACTCCAGTTAGGTCTTTTAAAGCTAAAGAAGACAAATACTGATAATAATGGAGTAAGTATGCCAAAACATGAGTATATAGATGGATTTATAGAAAATCTTGAATTTGAGTTAACCGATGCCCAAAAGAGGGTATTGGGTGAAATTATGGCTAATATGGGCAGTAATTCACAGATGAATAGGCTGGTACAAGGCGATGTAGGTTCAGGAAAGACTATAATTGGAATTGTTGCTATGTACAATGCTGTATTAAATGGATATCAAGCCGCAATGATGGCACCTACCGAAATTCTTGCTCTGCAACACTATGAATCTCTATTGAAAGCTTTCAATAATATCAATATAAAAGTTGCTTTTTTGTCGGGTAATCAAACAAAAAAGGATAAAGAATTTGTTCTTTCAGAACTTGTAAAAGGTCGAATTGATATAATTGTAGGTACTCATGCATTAATCCAGACAGAAGTAGCTTTTAAAAGATTAGGGTTGGCAATAACAGACGAACAACATCGATTTGGAGTTCGACAACGATTGACTCTTTCAGATAAAGGAATTTCCCCAGATGTAATTGTTATGACGGCAACTCCAATACCAAGAACTTTGGCTCTGATACTATACGGTGATCTAGATATATCAATTATCGACGAGCTACCGCCTGGGAGACAGGAAATAAAGACTTATGCAGTAGATGATTCGATGGAAGAAAGGATTTATAAGTTTGTTTCAAAGCAAATTGATGAAGGTAGACAAGCTTATATTGTTTGTCCATTAATAGAGGAGTCTGAAAAACTCCATGTGATGTCAGCCGAAGAATTATATGTACGATTAAAGAATTCTGTTTTTAACAATCATAATGTTGCTCTTCTTCACGGAAGAATGAATCAGAAGGAAAAAGACTCAATAATGACTGATTTTAAAAATAAGCGTATCGATATTCTTATTTCAACAACTGTGATAGAGGTAGGAGTCAATGTTCCCAATGCAAGCATTATGTTAATTATGAATGCAGAAAGATTTGGGCTTGCACAACTTCACCAATTAAGAGGTAGAGTTGGGAGAGGAGAGTACCAATCACATTGTATTCTCGTAAACAATAGTTCTACAAAACTTAGTAGAGAACGAATGAGAATTATGCAATCGACTAATGACGGGTTTAAGATATCTGAAAAAGACTTGGAATTAAGAGGACCTGGAGAGTTTTTTGGAACCAGACAACATGGAATTCCTGAATTAAGAATAGCCAATCTCATAAGGGATATCGATATTCTGAAGTCTGCACAGAAAGAAGCAATATCAATAGCAGATAATCAATCATGGTTATCAGATGATGAATATAGTTCTGTAAGGGAAAGTATCAACAAATTGTTTTCAGCCAAGACTGATGAAATAATGCTTAATTAGGTTTTAATATGGTAAAATCTGTGATAAAATGTTAGCAAAAGTAGGTGATTAGATGTGCGAGTAATATCTGGAATTAGAAAAGGACACAAATTGATAGCACCAAAAGGAGGTTCTGTAAGGCCGACTGAGGACAGGGTCAAGGAATCACTATTTAATATTCTATCTCCACTAAAAAGTGAAGCGATTGTCTTGGACTTGTTTGCAGGCAGTGGAGGAATTGGAATCGAGTTTTTGAGCAGAGGGGCTAGTAAGGTCTATTTTGTAGATAATAGTTATGACAGTATAGAGGCAATTAGAAAAAATCTTGAACATACAAAACTCAGAGAGTTTGCAGAAGTTTTACGGGGAGACGCCAGAACAACTATTAAAAAATTTAGTTCTATTGATATAGTCTTTGATTATATATATATTGATCCACCCTATGCAGCTGAAGAATTATTTCATAAGACACTTCAGCTTATCGCAGATTATAAAATGCTTTCACACGATGGAATTATAATTGTAGAACATGATAAATCCATGATTTTTAAATCAAGATATTCTGGAATTGAATTATTCGATACCAGAAACTATGGGAGTAAGGAAATGACATATTTCAGAAATGAAGGAGTGGCAGTATGAGAGTAATTTATCCAGGAAGCTTTGATCCAGTTACAAACGGGCATCTTGATATAATACAAAGATGCTCTGACAGATTTGACCAGGTTATTATTTCTGTACTTGACAATAAAAGAAAAAGTAGTGTATTTACAGTGGATGAAAGAATTAAGTTGCTTGAGGAATCAACAAAAGAGCTTCATAATATAGAGATTGATTCATTTACAGGATTGTTGACAGACTATGCTAAAAAGAAAGGATGCAGTACCATAATCAGAGGGTTGAGAGCTGTTTCTGACTTTGAGTACGAAATGCAGCTCGCTTTGATAAATCGAAAAACATATCCTGATCTGGAAACTCTTTTTATGGTTTCTTCGACAGGAGTCTCGTT
The DNA here is from genome assembly GCF_049310905.1 of Gudongella sp. DL1XJH-153. Taxonomy (NCBI): domain Bacteria; kingdom Bacillati; phylum Bacillota; class Tissierellia; order Tissierellales; family Tissierellaceae; genus Gudongella; species Gudongella sp. DL1XJH-153. The sequence goes on along the minus strand of NZ_JBMEMN010000006.1, from coordinate 23,793 downwards.
TTTAAGCTCTTCGCTCGTAAGAGAAATAGCATCGTTTAACGGTGAAATATCATGTTTTGTACCAGAAGTTGTGGAAGATGCACTAAAAGAAAAGTTTAAAGGGGGGGCTCGTTAATGGATTTATTGAATTTAATCGATGAAGTTGAGGACATTGTGGAGGCAGGAACCAGTGTACCACTAATTGGTAAGGTTATGATTGATAGAGATGAAATCCTTGACATTGTCAAGGAAATTAGAATAAAATTACCTGATGAGATTAAGCAGGCAGCATGGATAAAAGAGGAACGACAGAGGATAATTGATGAAGCTCAAAAGACATCTACAGCAATGATCAGCGAAGCAGAAGTGAGACTTGAAGAATTAATTGATAGAGAAGAGGTTATCAAGCAAGCAAATCAGAGAGCAGATGAAATCCTTAAAAGGGCTGAATATAGCTCTGAAGAGATAAGAAACGGCGCATTGGAATATGCAGATGGACTCCTTTATGAAGCGCAAGAAAATTTCAAGGAATTGATTCAGTTATTAAATGACAATAGAAAAGAATTGAGAAATAAAGAATAGCTCAAAGGACCCTCTCTATGAAGTGGGTCCTTTATCCATTGTGTATATTGATATAGGGACTTTTTTTGAAATCCATTCCAATTTCAGGCTTGATAAGATCAAGACCAAGATAGTATAAGTCTGTAGCCAGTATATCCAACAAAAGGATTGATTTATTTGTCTTATTAAGCTTATTCATTGAATCAGACAGTTTATTGATTATTTCAATCTCCGAGTTTTCTTTGATTTTGTTTATGATTTCAAACCCCTTCTTATTGCTGGCAAGCACTCTAATATATCCAGGTTCATTGGAAAATGCATCAAGAATGGCTTCTTTTTTTAGATCTACCAGCATATGAATTAACATTCTCTGAATTCGAGTTTCAGTATATCGTTTCGTTGAAATTGCTTTTATAAGTTCAAGTGGATCCGAACTAATCCTTGAAAGGTCTTTTATTCTGTTTTCCAGTCCAATCTCAACATCAAAATAATCGGATATATCGGTTGCTGACTTAACGCATAGAAGATAATTGATTATTTGTGAATAGTTTCCAAGTCCGTTGACTTTACCGTACTTCTTGATAAAACTGAAGATGGAATCATAAGATGACTGAGGTAGTAATTCAATAGCTGATTCAATACCATTCTCTTTAATTCTATGTCTTATAGCTGTGGCAGAAGCAATTTCGCTTTTTACTTCCAATTCAGAATACTTATCACCCAGTCTTTGGAAAGTTATTGGAATGATTGAGGATTCTAATCTTTTCAAAGATTTAAGATATTCAATTCCAAGAATATTGTTTGATTCTTTTATGATTGATAGTGTGTCTCCTAATTCTATACCATTAGCTTCAGCATAGTCTTTCAATGCAAGTGATCTTGAAACAGAAAATGAATTTCCATAGTTGAGATGTTCTTTCAGTAATTTCTTAAATAGAGGAGGCTCAAATGCTAAAATTGATGCAATTGAATCAAGTTCATCAATATTTCCGGATTCACTACCAAAAACAAGATAATCTGTTGAGTTAATGGACTCTAAAATTTTAGTTGATCCTGAAGCAAAAAGTTCTGCTGTTTGAACTGAATATATAAAAGGAAGTTCAACAACAAGGTCAACACCGTTTTTTATTGCCATTTCTGCTCTTGTCCATTTATCAACAAGTGCTGGTTCTCCTCTCTGCACGAAAGATCCACTCATAACAGCGATAATATGAGATGCTCCCGTGAGATTTTTTGTGTTTTCTATGTGTACTCTATGGCCAAAGTGAAATGGATTGTATTCTGTAATCAAACCTGCTAATTTCAAATCATGGACTCCTTTCCAATCTATATCTAACATAGACTGATCATAAATTCGATAATTGTTTTTTTTAAATACTTTGTTACTAAAAATAATAACATTTGATCATGACATGTACAAATAAAAATGCCTATAAATTTTTAAGTACAGGTTTTATGTATATGACAATACGGTTTTCTAGGAAACTAATCTTGGTTTTATTAAAGCTTTTGGTTTCTTCTGTTGATTTTTTAACATAAATATAATACTATTGATATAGAAATACTGATAGGAGGTCTGTAAATGAAAATTTTAGTAATGAACTGTGGAAGCTCCTCATTGAAATATCAGCTTATTGATATGCAGGGAGAAGAAGTTATGGCAAAAGGGCTAGTGGAAAGAATAGGAATAGAAGGTTCCAAAATAAAGCATGATACCACTGGAAAGGAAAGAGTGGTAATAGAAGAGAAGATGGAAGACCATAAAAAGGCGATTGAACTTGTACTTAAGGTAATTATTGACAAAGACCATGGTGCAATCACATCAATGGATGAGATTGGAGCAGTAGGACACAGGGTAGTACATGGTGGAGAAGACTTTGCAGGTTCAGTTATGATAGATAAAGCAGTTATGGATGCACTGAACAAGAATATTGAACTTGCTCCGCTGCATAATCCTCCTAATATCATGGGAATAGAAGCATGCAAGGAATTGATGCCTAATACACCAATGGTTGGAGTATTTGATACAGCTTTCCATCAAACCATACCGGCTGAAAACTATATTTATGCCATTCCATATGAATATTATGAAAAATACAAAATAAGAAGATATGGATTCCACGGAACATCACACAAATACGTATCTTTAAGAGCTTCTGAGCTAATGAATAAAGATATAAAGGATTTAAACATTGTATCATGTCATCTTGGAAATGGTTCAAGTGTTACTGCAATAGAAGGTGGAAAGTCTGTTGATACAAGTATGGGATTTACTCCTCTCGAAGGTCTAGCTATGGGTACCAGATCAGGTGATATAGACCCTGCAATAATTCCATTTCTAATGGACAAGGAAGGTATGACTTTTGATCAGGTAAACAATATGCTTAATAAAGAATCAGGTGTTCTTGGGATATCTGGACTAAGCAGTGATTTCAGAGACCTTGAAATAGCTGCAGAAGAAGGCAATGAGAGGGCAGCTCTTGCTTTGAAGGTATTTACCAACAGAGTTAAGAAGTATATCGCTGCATATGCTGCACAAATGTGCAGAATTGATGTTCTTGTATTTACAGCAGGAATCGGTGAAAATTCTGATGTAATTAGAAAAATGGTTTGTGATGGACTTGAGTGTCTAAATATTAGAATTGACGACAGTTTAAACAACGGTATACGAGGTAAGGAAGCTGTTCTAAGCAAAGATCTTACAAGTGCTACGATTATGGTAATACCAACAAATGAGGAACTTATGATTGCGAGAGATACTTTGGGATTGGTCAGCGCAAGATAGTTGTTGACAAAGATGTCCCTCATATATATAATAGTACTGTTAGTCTAAGAGGTGACAACTATGATAATTGATTTATCAAATTTTCTTGATAGCGGCAAACAAGTCATGAGTTTTTCATTTGACATATCTAGTGGTGAGTTTGCAAATGAGGATATTTCCTCAATTGTTGATCCAATTCATATAGAAGGCACTTTCTATATGGTAGATGACGAAATACTCATTGAAACAGAAGGTAGTTATATTTATCAAGCTCCTTGTGACAGGTGTCTTGCTGAGAGCAGCAATGAGATTAGTTTCAAGGCTACAGGAAAATTGATGGAAGAAAAAGCAGGGAACAACATCGAAGATGAGGAATCTGATGAGATCGTTTACTACAAAGACATGAAGGTAGACATCGCTACTTATATTTGGAATCAGATAGCAAGTTCCCTACCGATGAAATTTTTATGCAGCGAGAATTGCAAAGGTTTGTGTCAAAAATGCGGTAAGAACCTTAATGAAGGTACATGTGACTGCAACGTTGAAACAGGCGATTTACGATTCGAAAAGTTAAGGGAACTTTCTCTAAATGATTAAGGAGGTGTTTTAAATGGCAGTACCAAAAAGGAAAACTTCTAAAGCCAGAAGAGACAAAAGAAGAGCGTCTTCCTATAGACTTAATAAAACCACAGTTGTTGAATGTCCACAATGTCATGAGCCCAAACAACCACATAGAGTTTGCAGAAGTTGTGGCTATTACAAGAACAGGGAAGTAATTGTAGTCGAGTAATGAGAAAGATAGTGATTAGCTTCACTATCTTTTTTTTATGTGCTAAAATAGATATGATAAGCTTAAATGTCATTGTTGAATGTTTGCTCGACAAATAAGAAAAAATGAGGGATAAAATGAGGATAATTGTAGATGGAATGGGAGGAGACAATGCTCCTGAATCAACCGTAAAAGGAGCTGTTGAGGCTGTAAAAGAATATGGTATAGACGTAATAATTACTGGCCCTGAAGAGAAGATTCAGAATCAATTAAAAAAATATACCTATCCGATTGAGAAAATAATGGTAATGGATGCTCCCGAAATCATAACTAATGATGAAAATCCTACATTGGCAATCAGAAGAAAGAGGAATAGCTCTCTTGTGGTTGGTATGCAGGCACTAGCTGATGGTAAAGGTGAGGGTTTTGTATCTGCAGGTAATACTGGCGCGCTACTAGCAGGTGGCCTGTTCATAGTCAAGAGGATTGAAGGGATCGACAGAGCAGCGCTAACAGTACTATACCCAACACTTAAAGGAGTTTCACTGCTTGTTGATGCAGGAGCTAATATGGATACAAAACCTGAATATCTAAGTCAATTTGCTTCAATGGGCTCAATTTATATGGAAGAGGTAATGGGAGTTAAAAACCCTAGGGTGGGTCTCGTTAATGTTGGTACTGAGGAGTCAAAAGGAAACCAATTATCAAAAGATACCTTCCATTCACTGAAGGAATCTAATATTAATTTCATTGGTAACATTGAAGCCAGGGACTTGCCCTATGGTATTGCAGATGTAATGGTTTGTGATGGATTTGTGGGTAATGTTGTACTCAAGCTTACTGAAGGAATGGCATCTTCGATTTTTTCACTCTTAAAGGAAACATTCACGGCAGATTTTAGATCAAAGCTTGGGGCACTACTCCTAAAACCACAGCTTAAAATATTAAAAAAGAGACTTGATTACAGGGAACACGGAGGAGCACCACTGCTTGGGACCACAAAACCTGTAGTAAAAGCTCATGGAAGCTCTGATTATTACGCGTTTAAGAATGGCATAGGTCAACTTAAAACTTTCATTGAAAGAGATGTAATAGCAGCAATAGAAAATAAACTAGTTGATGGAGGAATACAATGATTACAAAAAAACTAATCGATATTATTACAACACAATTTAATGTGCCTGAAAAAGACATCACTATGGAAACATCATTCAGAGATGATCTAAATGCAGATTCTCTTGATTTGGTTGAGCTTGTAATGGCTCTTGAAGATGAGTTTGGCTTAGAGGTTGATGATGATGATGTGGAAATGATTAAGACTGTTGGAGATGCCAAGCAATACATTAAAGGTAAAATAGAGTAAATTTGGAGGTGTTTTCATGAATGGATATCCTGAATTTAGTAAACTTGATGAATTACAGAAGAAACTAAGGTATCAATTTGAAGATATAGAACTTCTTGAGACAGCATTAACACATAGTTCCTATGCCAATGAGCATGGATTGCATGCCAGCAAAAGCAATCAGAGACTAGAATTTCTTGGAGATACGGTCCTGGGATTGGTTGTAAGTGAATATCTATTTATGAAATATCCATTTTACCCTGAAGGTGAACTTACAAAAATACGAGCGAAAGTTGTTTCTGAACCTTCGTTGGCTCTCGCGGCAAGAAGGATAGATTTAGGAAGCTTTCTACTTCTTGGCAAAGGTGAAGAAAATACTGGAGGGCGAGACAGGGATTCGATTTTAGCTGATGCAAGTGAATCAATCACAGGTGCAATTTTTATGGACAGCAATTACGAAACCGCTAAAGAGTTTTTATTGAAGAACTTTGAGACAATTATTGTAAAAGCGGTAGCAAGAGGTTCACTTTTCGTAGACTACAAAACTATTTTGCAGGAAAAACTTCAAAAAATAAGTAGAGAAAAGCTTGCTTATTCCGTAGCAAAGGAAGAAGGTCCGGATCATGATAAATTATTTTATGTAGATGTATCAATTGGTGGAGATATTATCGGCTCAGGAATAGGAAGAAATAAAAAAGAAGCTGAGCAGATGGCTGCGAAAGAGGCTTTGATTCTAATGGGTGGGGATTATGACTAGACATTATATTATACCCATTTTTGTGCCACACTTTGGTTGTCCGCATGATTGTGTATTCTGCAATCAAAGAAAGATAACAGGTCTTTCAACTGATATTACAACAACTGACGTAAAGAAGATTATTGATGAACATCTTAAAACATTCAAAAAAGATTCTTTTATAGAAGTTGCTTTCTATGGTGGCAGTTTTACAGCCATAGAAAAAGGTATTCAGGAACAACTTCTTGCTGTGCCTTTCGAATATAAAATGAGTGGTCAAATCCAAAACATAAGACTGTCAACAAGACCAGATGCAATTAACGATGAAATACTTAATCTTCTGGAAAGTTATGCAGTGGATATAATAGAATTGGGAGTTCAGTCATTGGACAATGATGTTTTGATTCAAAGCGAAAGAGGACATACCGATACAGACGTTTATGAAGCAAGTAAATTAATAAAAAAAAGGGGCTTCAAACTTGGTCACCAAATAATGCTAGGCTTACCAGGAGATACTAAAGAAAAAAGTTTATCCACAGCTAAGAGGATTTTAGAAATGAGTCCTGATATGATAAGGATATATCCAACCCTGGTAATTAGGAATACAGCTCTTGAAAGACTAATGCAAGAAGGAAATTACAAGCCAATTAGTTTGAATGAAGCGATTGAGATTTCAGCTGAGATACTCATGGTATTCAAAGCACATAATATTCCGGTCATAAGAATTGGACTTCAACCAACAGAAAACATTCAAATGGGAAGAGATGTTGTGGCAGGACCATTTCATCCAGCATTCAGACAACTGGTAGAGGAAACAGTTTTTAAATCTCTTTTCCTTGAAAATATATATCGAAATAGAATTAATGTAAAGGGAAAAAGCATTGTAATAGAATGCTCAAATTCAATGGCTTCTGTAATTGCAGGGCAACATGGTAAAAACAGAGAATTGTTAAAGCGTGAACTTGATTTTGTAAAATTGAGAATAGTTCCAGGTAAAAAAGATGACGATAGAATTGTTCTAGCTTTTGACGATAATGAAATCTTCATTGATTTAAAATATGAAACGGAATTATACAATAAAAATAATCCCTTATAAAGGTTTCCGTCTGGAAACCGGTATAAGGGATGGCACTACGAACCGGAAATGGAGTGAAAAAATTGTACCTAAAAAAAGTTGAGATTCAAGGATTCAAGTCTTTTGCTGAAAAGACTGAAGTAGTCTTTAATGACAGGGTAACAGCCATTGTTGGGCCTAATGGCAGCGGCAAAAGCAATATTGCCGATGCAATAAGATGGGTTTTAGGTGAGCAAAGCGTAAAGAATCTTAGAGGCACGCGAATGGAGGATATAATATTTTCGGGAACTGAAAAGAGAAAAGCCCTTGGATACTCTGAAGTAACAATTATTTTTGACAACTCATCCGGAAAGATACCTATCGAATATAATGAGGTTGCAGTAACCAGAAGAATGTTCAGATCAGGAGAAAGTGAGTATTACATAAACAAGAATTCATGTAGGCTAAAAGATATCCGAGAATTATTTATGGATACAGGCGTCGGAAAAGAAGGTTATTCGATTATAGGGCAGGGTAAGATAGATGAAATACTATCCAATAAGCCTGAAGATAGAAGAAATATATTTGAAGAAGCTGCTGGTATAGTCAAATATAAAACGAAAAAACAAGAAGCTTTAAGAAAACTTGACAGAACTCAGGCTAACTTGACAAGATTAGGAGATCTACTATATGAAATAAAAAATCAGAAAGAAAACTTACAGCTTGAAGCTGAAAAAGCTAAAGAATTTCAAAAGTTGTATGGGCAACTAAGACGTTTGGATTCAAGTTTGTCGGTTTATGAAGTAGGAAGACTAAATAATAAGCTAGAGGATGTTGAACTTAGAAAAGAGTCTTTAAAAAATGAAAAAGAAATTATTGATGCAGATAATCTTCAAGTAGAAGAAGGCTACAATACTTTGAAGACAAGTATAGAACAGCTGGAAATTATAATTGAAGAGAAACGCACTTTAAAGATGGAAAACATACAAGAATATGAGAAATCAAAGAATCGGGTTAAGATTCTGGATGAAAGAGAGACTCATCTTCAGAAGGAAATCAAAAGATTAAGTGAAGAGATTAAAAAAGATCGAGACTTTCTGCTATCAGGAGATACCAGAATGGATTCTTCAGTGGAGGAGATCGAGAGACTAAAAAATGAATCGCATGTATTCAAGAAATACCTAAATGATAAACAAGAGGAAAGAGAAAAAATAAATCAGGAACTATCAAAACTGGAAAATGATATAGATGCACTAAAGAGACTGACAATGGAAACATACTCATCTCTATCTGATAAAAGAAGTGAAAGCAATACTATTCTTTCATTTAAGGAAAGCATAGAAACCAGACTGGATACTATTATTAACGAAAAGAATACAATTGACAAAAAACAACTAGTGTTAATATCTGAACTGGATATCAAACACAAAGAGTTGGATGAAAAGATTATTTCAAGAGATGAAATCGAGGATAAAATCAATCAAACAGAGTCTCATATCTCAAAGTGTCGAGACAAAATATCCATTGATGAAGTTAGTTTGCAAAGCTATCAAGCAGAGCTTGAAAGCTCAAGATCATCACAAAAACTATATAAAAACATGGAAAGAGAATATGAAGGCTATTACAATAGTGTTAAGTCATTAATCAAGGCCATTAATGAAGATAAAGTCTTGGGGGAAGGATTCATAGGCACAGTTGCCGATTTATTTACTGTTGATAAGAAGTATATGAAAGCTATTGAGGTTGCACTGGGTTCATCCATTCAAAATATTATTGTAAGAGACGATACCAGTGCAAGAAGATTGATAGACTATTTAAAAACAAGAAAAAAAGGAAGAGCTACATTCTTGCCTCTAAATACTATTACAGGTAGGGAAGTAAGTGTATCTGATAATGATATGAAGCAATTTAACATTATTGGTACGGCAGCCAGTATCTTAAATAATGATTCTGATTATGACCATGTATTTATGAATCTACTTGGAAGGACAATAGTTTCAAAATCTGTTGAGGATGCTTTAGGATACTCAAAAAAAACCGGATTCAAAACAAGGATTGTAACATTGGATGGAGAAATCATTAATCCAGGAGGAAGCTTAACAGGTGGAAGTACAAGTAATCAATCCATTAGCATTCTAAACAGAAAACAAACCCTTCTTGATTTAGGTGTAAAAATTGAGTCTCTTAAGCTTGATGTAGATAAATACACATCCAGTATAGATGAATTGAAAAATGAAATTGAGATTTATTCAAATGATAAAGATGCTTTGGTTCAGAGTCTTTCTAAAGTTAAGTTGAATATAACAGAAATTGAAAAAGATATTGATAATATGGATTACCAATATAAAGTTCAGAAGGAATCATTTATATCAAAAGAGAATGAAATTTCTGAGTTGCAAAATGAGTTAAATGAACTTGATATAAGAAAGAATGAACTGAATAATAGCCAGAGTCAATTAAAAAACAGTCATGATGAGCTTGAAGCAAATTTGAATCGATTACAGAAAGAATATGATAAAAAGAGAAGTGTAAAAAACATACTTGACAACGAAGTTACTGAAACAAGAATAAAACTAAATGCAATTGAAAGGACTCTTAGCAATCACAATGAAAGACTACAGGAGAATCAAAATACTATTGTTGAAACAAGGGAATCAGTATCACTAAAAGAAGAAAATCTTGAAAGGATAAAGAAGGAGATACAAGATAATACTGTTGAGAAGATGAATCTAATTGAATATATCCAGGAACAGGCAACAATCGAGGAAGAAGAATCTAGTCTTCTGAAAAAAAAGGTGCAAGATAAAGAGTCATTGATGAAAGAATTTTATCAGTTACAAGATAGACTCCGCGAATTAACTAAAAGACAGAGCACTGTTGAGAGAGAGTTGAACAAGCTGGAAGTAGATCAGGCAAAATCTCAATTACAGATTGATAACATATTGGAGAAACTTGAAAACGATTATGAATTGACACTTGAAGAAGCCGAAAAACTCTATGCAGACATAGAAGACATTCGAGGTACAAAAAAAATAATTTCTGATACAAAACAAGCTATAAAGGATTTGGGAAATGTTAATATTAGTTCAATTGAAGAATATGAAACCATTGTTGAAAGATACAATTTCCTCAATAAACAAATTATAGATTTAAATGGTGCCAAGGAAGATATTGAATCCGTAGTAAAAGGTATGGAAAAAAAGATGAGAATACAGTTTAAAAAGTCTTTTCAAGAAATCAATGAAAGATTCAGTGAAACATTTTCAGTTTTGTTTAATGGTGGGAAAGCCCGTTTGGAAATCGAAGAGGAAGATGATATTTTAACTGCAGGAATTGAAATTATGGCTCAACCTCCAGGTAAGAAGCTTCAAAGCCTAACACTTCTTTCAGGAGGAGAAAAATCACTTACTGCTGTAGCCCTCCTGTTTGCAATACTCAAAACAAAACCTTCACCATTTTGCATACTTGATGAAATTGATGCAGCACTTGATGAAGCAAATATTAGTAGATATACAGCTTATCTGAACAGCCTTGAGGACGATACGCAGTTTGTATTGATCACTCATAGAAAAACAACTATGGAGATTGCAGATGTTTTATATGGTGTTACTATGGAGGAAGAAGGGGTCAGTAGAATGATTTCTCTAAAACTCAAGGACTATGATGAAATTGCTAGTTAGGAGGAAACAATATGTTTAATTGGTTCAAAAAGGATAAAAAGGACAGGGAAGAATACAATCAAACTCTTGAGTCCCAAAATACTGCGGATGCTTTGGATGAAGAAGATGGATTCGATGAATCTGAAATATCAGAGGAAACGAATATAATTATTGATGGTACTGATGATAAGAATACAACAGATTCTGAACCTACAGGATTATTGGATAGACTAAAAAGCGGACTTTCAAAGACAAGAAAAGATATGAGTAATAAAATTGAGGATATAATTAGTGGATATAAGGGTGTTGATGATGAACTATTTGATGACCTGGAAGATGTATTGGTATCAGCTGATGTAGGAGTAAATCCAACAATGATGATCATAAACAGACTAAGGGTAAGAGTAAAGGAAGAAAGAGTCAGCGATCCAAATGAAGTAACAGGTTTACTCAAAGATGAAATCAAAAAGCTTATGCTGGAGTCGGTTCCTGACAACCAACTTAAGCTGTTGCCCCATCCGTCAGTACTCTTGGTAGTTGGAGTTAATGGAGTTGGAAAGACTACAACAATCGGTAAATTAGCATACGGTTTCAAACAGAACGGGAAGAAAGTATTGATAGCTGCTGGAGATACCTTTAGAGCAGCTGCAATAGAACAGCTTGAAGAGTGGAGTAATAGAGCAGGTGCGGAAATAATATCACATACAGAAGGTTCTGACCCTGCAGCAGTTATTTTTGATGGTATCCAGGCTGCGAAAGCAAGAAAAGCGGATATTTTGATTTGTGATACTGCAGGTAGGCTTCACAATAAATCTAATCTAATGAACGAACTGAATAAAATATTTAGAATTGTAGAAAGAGAATATGGTGAAGCAACAAAAGAAGTTCTACTGGTACTAGATGCAACCACTGGGCAAAATGCTATAAATCAAGCAAAAGTCTTCAAGGAAGTAGCAAATATAACTGGTGTAGCACTTACTAAATTGGATGGAACTGCAAAGGGTGGAGTAGCAATTGCATTACAAACTGAGCTTAAACTTCCAATTAAAATCATTGGTGTGGGAGAAAAAGTGGAGGATCTTCAACCATTTGATGCAGAGAGTTTTATAGACGCCATTTTTGAATAAGCATTGACAATTGAGAGTAAATAAAATAATATTATAGTGTCAAGGATAATGCTTGACACTATAATAAGTTGGTGATAAAATGGAGAAGCTGGTCAGAATTGGAATACTGTTTGATTTCTATGGAAAACTGTTGAGCCCTAAACAATATCAGATTATTGAGTATTATTACTCGAATGACTTGAGCTTGACTGAAATTGGAGAAGTGCTGGGAATTAGCAGACAGGGTGTATTTGATACCCTTAAGCGAGCAGAGGAAAAACTTATTAAGTACGAAGAAAAGCTAGGGCTTGTAGACAAGTTCTATGAAAGTCAAGATGCTATCCGTGAATCGAGAAACTTGGCACGGGAGATTTCGATAATTGGTGAAAAATCATCTAATGAAGAAATAAAAGAAAAGGCAAAGATGATAGAAAATCTGATTTCCGACATTTTGTTATAGGTATAGGAGGTTCCATTTTGGTATTTGAAAGTTTATCGGAAAAACTCCAGAATGCTTTGGGAAAACTCAAGGGAAAAGGGAAGATAAGCGAGAAAGATTTGGATGCTGCCCTTCGTGAGGTAAGACTGGCTTTATTGGAAGCTGATGTCAATTTCAAAGTAGTAAAGGATTTTATAAAAAAAATAAAAGAGAGAGCTCTGGGAGCGGAAGTCTTTGAGAGTTTAACGCCAGGACAACAGGTCATAAAGATTGTTAATGATGAGTTGACGTCATTAATGGGAGACAAGGAAGTAAAGCTTAATATGGCTTCAACACCACCAACCGTTATTTTAATGTGTGGACTTCAAGGTGCCGGTAAGACTACAACTTCAGGAAAACTTGCAAACAACCTAAAGAAACAAAGCAAGAGACCTTTATTGGTAGCATGTGATATCTATAGACCAGCCGCCATCAAGCAGTTGGAGGTTGTTGGTGAAAAGGTAGGCGTTCCTGTATTTTCAATGGGTGACAAACACAGTCCTGTTGATATCGCAAAAGCAGCAATGGAGCATGGCAAAAAAAATGGCAATGATGTAATAATTATAGATACAGCAGGTCGACTTCATATTGATGAGAACCTGATGAATGAAATTTCAGAAATAAAAGAAGCAACCGAGCCAGATGACATTCTACTTGTACTTGATTCAATGACAGGACAGGATGCTGTTAATGTTGCAGAAGCCTTCAACAACCAGCTAAGCATTACAGGTGTAATACTTACAAAGCTTGATGGTGATGCAAGAGGAGGTGCAGCTCTGTCGATTAGAGCTGTAACAGATAAACCGATAAAGTTTGTCGGTGTTGGAGAGAAACTTGACCAGCTTGAGCCTTTTCATCCTGACAGGATGTCTTCAAGAATCCTGGGAATGGGAGATGTTCTTAGTTTAATTGAAAAAGCGCAGGCTAATATAGATGGAAATAAAGCAATGGAACTGGAAAAGAAAATGCGAACTTCCCAGTTCACATTTGATGATTTTCTTGATCAACTTGATCAGATGAAAAACATGGGACCATTGGATGAGATACTTGGGATGATACCAGGTATGAACTCAAAGGCTCTCAAGGGTTTAAATGTAGACAACAAAGAACTTTCCAGAATAGAAGCAATAATCAAGTCCATGACCAAAAAGGAAAGAGACAACCCCGATATGATTGACAGTAGCAGAAGAAAACGTATTGCTAATGGAAGCGGGACTAACGTACAAGATGTCAATAAACTTCTTAAACAATTCAAGGAAACAAAAAAAATGATGAAGAAGTTCACTGACATGAGTAAACCATCGAAGAAAAAAGGGAAGGCAGGTTTCCCCTTTTTCTAAATAGATAATATTTTTTATTAGGAGGTGAAATATATGGCTGTAAAAATAAGACTAAGAAGAATGGGTGCTAAGAAGACTCCTTTTTATAGAATTGTTGTATCTGATTCAAGATCACCAAGAGATGGTAGATTTATTGAAGAATTAGGATATTACAATCCTCTTACCGAACCAAAAACAGTGAAAATCGACAACGAAAAAGCTGTAAAATGGCTTAAGAATGGTGCAAAACCAACTGAAACTGTTGAAAGACTTTTCAAGAATAGTGGTTTGTACGAAAATGATGAAGAAAAAACTGCAGAATAGTAACGGAGGTGCATACAATGGGTGAACTGGTAGAATTTATTGCAAAAGCACTTGTAGATAATCCTGACGAAGTCAGTGTAAATGAAGTGGAAGGATCCCAATCAATTATCATAGAATTGAAAGTTGCACCGGATGATATGGGGAAAATCATAGGGAAACAAGGAAGAATAGCGAAGGCCATCAGAACTGTTGTTAAGGCGGCTGCTATTAAGGATAACAAAAGAGTGGTTGTAGAAATCATTCAATAAACGAATCACTGGCGGGTGTTACAATGGAATACACAATAATTGGGAAAATTACAGGTACTCATGGTATCAAGGGAGACCTTAAGGTTTATCCTCTAACTGATTCTACAGAGAGGTTCTTTGATCTTGTAAAGGTTTATATCGGAGACAAGAAAATCGAGGTACAATTGAATAGTGTCAAGCTCCATAAAGGCATTGTACTCCTTCAGTTCGAAGGGTTTGAAGATATTAACAAGGTATTGAATTTCAAGGATGAGTATGTTTATGTTGATGAAGATGACAAAGTAGAACTACCTGAAAATCATTACTTTATTTCTGATTTATTAGGTTGCAGTGTTTATGACAAAATGGAATCATTGATAGGTACTATAACAGATGTTATTCAGAACTCCGCAAATGATGTTTATGTTGTAACAAATAAAAGTGGAAAAGACTATCTTATTCCAGCTGTTGAGGCTTTTGTAGTTCTAGTGGACGTAGAATCAAAAAAAATGATTGTAGACCCCATAGAAGGAATGATTGAATGAAAGTTCATGTATTAACCCTTTTCCCGGAAGTCATTGATATGCTTCGCAGTTACAGCATAGTAGGCAGAGCAATTGATTCTGGCGCAATAGACATTGAAGCAGTTAATATCAGGGATTATTCTGTAGATAAGCATAAAAGGGTCGATGATTACCCGTTTGGCGGAGGCAAAGGTATGGTTATGAAACCAGAGCCCATTTATTCTGCCATTGAAGATTGTAGAAGCTCCAATTCCAGGGTCATATATCTTTCACCACAAGGTAAAATTCTTGATCAGGCATTTGTAGGCGAATTGGCTGAAGAAGACCATCTTATATTATTAGCAGGTCATTATGAAGGGATTGACAACAGAATCATTGAAAACTACATTGATGACGAGATATCCATCGGAGACTATGTCTTAACAGGTGGTGAATTGCCAGCGATGGTATTGATTGATTCAATAAGTAGATTGATGCCAGGAGTATTGTCTTCTGAGGAATCTTACGAGATAGAATCCCATTACGAGGGTCTACTTGAATATCCTCAGTATACGAGGCCAAGAGTTTTTAATGGAAAGAAGGTTCCGGATGTGCTTTTAAGCGGAGATCATTCCAAAATAAATATGTGGAGGCAGGTTAGTGCCCTTCGCACCACCCTGATGAAGAGGCCGGATATGCTAAAAGAATTGAAAAAACCAGGGAGTCAGCTAGATTTAATGGATTCCTTGTTAAAATTAATCGGGAAAAGATAGTTGAATTGGATATAACGGTATGCTATAATACCATAGGTATGAGTAAGGACGGTCCTCTGTTATAGAATAAGAACGTCTAGGTAGAAGGGAGGATACAAAATGGATATTATCAAGATGCTTGAAGATGAACAATTAAGAAATGATCTCCCTGAGTTTAACGTTGGAGACACAGTACAAGTTCACTACAGAGTTGTTGAAGGTACTAGAGAAAGAATTCAGGTTTTCGAAGGTACGGTATTGAAAATACAGGGTGGAGGAGCTAGAGAAACCTTTACTGTAAGAAGACTTTCATATGGAGTTGGAGTAGAAAGAACTTTCCCAATTCACTCACCAAGAATTGACAAACTTGTAGTAACTAGAAAAGGTAAGGTAAGAAGAGCAAAACTGTACTACCTTAGAGACAGACAAGGTAAGTCTGCTAAAGTTAAAGAAAAAAGATTTTATTAATGGGACTGTTTCAGTCCCAATTTTTATTTAAGTGGGTGTTGAGATGAGCATGAATATAAACTGGTATCCAGGTCATATGAAAAAGACCAGAGAGTCCATTCAAAAAAATCTAAAAATGATCGATATTGTATTTGAACTTCTCGATGCCAGAATTCCGTATAGCAGTCAGAATCCGGTTATAGAGTCTGTTGTTGGGAATAAGCCTAGAATTGTTATTCTAAATAAATCTGACCTTGCTGATGGTTATGGTAATAAAATTTGGCAAGAATACTACTCAAATCGAGGGAACTCATCAATTTTGTTGAATTCGATCTCGGGAAAAGGGGTAGATGCTCTGGTTTCTGAAGCAAGAAGAATCATGGATGAAAAAAGAGTTAATAACGCAAGAAAAGGCATAATAAATCAGCCCATTCGAGCAATGATATTGGGAATTCCCAATGTAGGTAAATCAACTTTGATAAACAGCTTGTCAGGAAGAAAAGGAGCCAGAACTGGAAACAGGCCAGGTATAACCAAAACCAACCAGTGGATTAAAACCAAGGGAGGCATTGAGTTATTGGATACTCCCGGAATTCTATGGCCAAAGTTTGAAGAAGAGCAGGTAGGAATAAACCTTGCCTTTACTGGAGCTATCAAGGATGAAATTCTGGATACTGAAACATTGGCTCTAAGGTTGATTGAAAAGCTTATGAATGTAAAGCCTCAAGCGATTATTGAAAGGTACAGTATTCAACTGGAAGAAGATGCTAGTCCTTTGACAGTCATGGAAACTATAGCTGCAAAGAGAGGTTGTCTATTGAGAGCTGGAGCATTTGATTATGAAAAGGCTAGCAGAATCATTCTTGATGAATTCAGAAGGGGAATGATGGGTAGAATAACTCTTGAATACCCTAAAAAAGGAGAGTAGTATGTTTGAAATAGAACAGAAACTTTATATGGATGGTCACAAGTTTATAGCATGTATAGATGAGGTAGGCAGAGGATGTCTGTATGGAGACGTTGTCGCAGGTGCAGTAATACTTCCGTGCGGCTTCACTATTGAAGGTGTTAAGGATTCGAAAAAATTGAGTGAAAAAAAACGAGAAGAACTCTATGATGTCATCAAACAAGAAGCTATAGCATATGGAATTGGAGTGGTTGGACCGGAAGTAATCGATAGAATCAATATCAAACAAGCTACCAGATTAGCCATGAAACTCGCATTGAATAATTTAAGAGATAATGATGGCAACAAATTTACTCCATCATTTATTCTTGTAGATGCAGAGGTAATTGATTCAGAAATAACTCAAAAGGCTGTTATCGATGGTGATAATCTAGTACACGGTATTTCTGCGGCTTCTATACTTGCAAAGGTTTTCAGAGACAGAATGTGTCAAGAATGGAATCATGTTCATCCAGGATATGATCTTGCAAAGAACAAAGGTTATGGAACCAAATCACACAGGGAAGCATTAATCAAGCTAGGATCCACAGAAAGGCATAGAAAGTCTTTTTTAGGAAAAATAATGAATGAAACAAGAAAGTAGATTCTTTTCATTATTTTGCATATAAGTTAATATAAAAGTAGTAATATTTTTTTGCACTAAAATAAGGATAAATGGAAGGTTAGATAATGAACACACATATCAATACAGGGAAATTTGGAGAACAAATTGCACTTAATTATTTAACTGAGAAAGGTTACAGTGTTCTTGAAACCAATTACAGGAATAAGATCGGTGAAGTAGATATAATAGCTTATGATAATGATATACTAGCTTTTATTGAAGTTAAAACCAGGATGGGTAATGATTACGGATATGCATATGAATCTGTAAATTCCAGAAAACAGAAAAAAATAGCCAATACCAGTTTGATGTATATTCAAAAAAACAAATTATATGACGTGCAAGTGAGATTTGACGTAATTGAAGTATACCCCATGGAGAAAACATCCATTAATCATTTTGAGAATGCATTTTCATTGTAACAGACCAACTGGCAAGGGAGAGATATTATGTATTCAAAGGTCAAAACTTGTGTACTGCAGGGATTGGACGGTCATATTGTCGAAGTAGAGGTAGACCTGTCAAGAGGAATGCCCATGTTTACTATCGTTGGTTTGCCTGATGCAGCAATAAAAGAATCCAAAGAAAGAGTTAGAACAGCGATTAGAAATAGTGGTTTTGAGTTTCCTCTTAGTAGAATCACTGTCAACTTGGCTCCAGCCAATCTGAAAAAAGACGGTTCACAAATGGATATGGCGATTGCAGCAGGTATTCTTATTGCAGATGGTAGGATTCAAGAGTTTTCAACTGAGAACATTGCCTTTTTAGGAGAGTTATCACTTGATGGAACTGTGAATCCGATAGATGGGGCACTACCAATGGTGATATCGTTGAGAGAACTGGGAATAAGTCAATTCATCATTCCATATGGCAATAAAGATGAATGTGGAATAATTGAAGATGTTGAGATAATTCCAGTAAAAAACCTTACAGAGTTAGTAGAACACTTATCTGGTGAATTTGTTATTAAATCATATGTTTCAGATGATCTTGATGTTACTGATGTTTATAAACCACTATATGATTTTTCGGACATTAAAGGTCAGGAGGGATTAAAGCGAGCTATGGAAGTATCTGCAGCTGGTGCCCACAATCTATTAATTGTAGGTCCGCCTGGGTCAGGTAAGACTATGGCAGCCAGGAGAATTCCAGGAATCTTGCCTCATCTTTCGTTTGAAGAATCAATAGAAGTTACAAAGATTTATAGTATATCAGGGCTTCTTGGCAAAAGTAGACTTATGAAAGAAAGACCATTTAGAGCACCTCACCACTCATCTTCAGGAGTAGCGATCATAGGAGGAGGCAGGATTCCCAAACCAGGAGAAGTTTCTCTTGCTCACAATGGGGTATTGTTCTTTGATGAGTTGCCTGAATTTCAAAAAAGTGTGCTTGAAGTTCTGAGACAACCTCTTGAAGACGGATTTGTGCATATATCCAGAGCGAACGCTTCCTTGTCATATCCATCCGATTTTATGTTTGTTGCCAGCATGAATCCATGTCCATGTGGATACTATGGTGATCCTTTACATCAATGTACATGCAGTCAAAATCAGATAGACAGATATTTGGGTAAAATAAGTCATCCGTTGCTTGATAGAATTGATCTGCATATTGAAGTGCTGCCTGTTAAGTACGAGGAGCTCAATACAGATCTTCCATCCAAATCTTCAGATGAGATGAGAAAATCCGTTTCTGTAGCTCGAGAAATCCAAAAAGAAAGATTTTCGGGATTAAATCTATATACCAACTCACAGATGGGTAATAAAGAGATTAAACGTTTTTGCAAATTAACAGCTTCCAGCGAGAGAATAATGAAAAGTGCATTCGATAAACTAAGATTCAGTGGAAGAACCTATAATAAAATCTTAAAAGTTGCCAGAACACTAGCTGACTTAAATGAGTCTGAGAGTATAGATGACAAACACCTGCTGGAGGCAATCCAATACAGAAGTCTGGATAAAAAATATTGGGGGTAGTGTATGGACCAGGATAGGAACACATTAATATGGCTTAATAGTCTTGGTATTCACAGTGATGTAATTAATCAGCTAATAGCATATCTGGGAGATATTACAGAAATACATAACATTGAACCTAAGGAATTACATAATTTAGGCTTACTAACCAATAATGCATTAAATATAGTAAGAAAGTCAGATTACAAAACCAGTATAGAGATTTTTCTGGAAAATTTACAAAAAATGAGCGTTGATGTAATAACATTCTTAGATGATGATTTTCCAAAGGAGCTTCTGTGTATACCTGATAGACCTGTGGTTTTGTACAAAAAAGGCCTTATCTTTCCAAATAATCAACTTGCGATTGGAATAGTAGGGTCAAGAAAAGCAACTCATTACGGTAAGTGGGCTGCAGAAAAATTCACCAGAGAATTAGTACAGATGGGAGTTACCATAGTAAGTGGCATGGCAGTTGGAATAGATACCGTAGCCCATCGTACTGCTCTTGAACATTCTGGAAGAACAATTGGTGTCTTAGGGAATGGATTGGATACGGTATATCCAAAATCAAATAAAAACCTTTATGATAATGTAATAGATAATGGTTGTTTGATCAGTGAATTTCCACCAGGCACGCAACCTTATAATTTTCATTTTCCTATGAGAAATAGAATTATCTCAGGTTTAAGCCTTGGAATAATAGTTATTGAGGCACAGCAGAGATCAGGTTCTCTAATCACTGCTCATCACGCGCTTGCACAAGGTAAAGATGTTTTTGCTCTTCCAGGGAATATCAACAGTGTTTATAGTCAAGGAACAAATCTGCTTATCAAGGATGGAGCTAAACCGCTACTTGACATGGATGATATACTGGAAGAGGTAAGCGAACTAAAGACCTTGCAAAATTCTATAAATGTTAATAAACTGGATAATATGGACTTAAGCGAAACTGAAAATAAGATACTGGAGTATCTAAAAGAAGGACCAATTCACAGTGACTTAATCGTCTTGAATTCAGGATTGGATATACAAACTGTGGTCAGTACTCTTACTATTTTGGAATTGAAAGGAATAATTAAGGAAATGAGCAGCAGGATATTTACTATTGTTTAGTAACTTGAATGCTTCGGAGGTGTAATCATTGTCGAAATATTTAGTAATAGTCGAGTCACCGGCTAAAGCAAAAACCATAAGTAAAATTCTAGGGAGAAACTATAAAGTAGTTGCTTCAGTTGGCCACGTAAGGGATCTTCCAAAGAGTCGCCTTGGAGTTGAAATTGAAAATGACTTCGAACCTGATTATATAAATATCAGAGGAAAGGGTCCTCTGATAAAGGATTTAAAGAAAGAGGCCAAAAAGGCTGACAAGGTTTTTTTAGCAACTGACCCTGACAGAGAAGGAGAGGCCATATCCTGGCATCTTGCATACATTTTAGGATTGGATGAAAATGATAAATACAGGGTTGAGTTTAATGAAATCACAAAGGAAAGAATAAAGCAGGCTATTAAGAGTCCCCGAAATCTGGACAAAAATCTTGTGGATGCTCAGCAGGCTAGAAGAATTCTGGACAGACTGGTGGGTTATAAGATTAGTCCGTTGCTTTGGAAAAAGATTAAAAAAGGCTTAAGTGCAGGCAGAGTACAATCAGTTGCTGTTAAGCTAATTTGTGACAGAGAATCGGAAATAGATGAATTCATACCTGTTGAGTACTGGACCATAAAGGCTCTTCTAAATAAGGATGATCAGCAATTTGAATCAAATTTTTACGGGTTTGATAATAATGGCAAAGATAAAAAACATGAAATTAACACTAAGGACGAATCAGACAAAATTCATAAAGAATTAAAATTAAATGATTTTGTTGTAAATGAAGTTAAGAAAGGTAAAAGAAAAAGAAAGCCTTATCCACCCTACACAACCAGTACAATGCAGCAGGATGCATCAAAAAAACTTGGGTTTTCTACAAAAAAAACCATGATGGTTGCGCAGCAGCTTTACGAAGGAATAGATTTGAAAAAAGTTGGAATAACAGGTTTAATAACATATATGAGAACTGATTCAACCAGAGTTTCAAATGAAGCCATGGGTTCTGCTAAAAAACATATTGAGAAATATTTTGGAGAGGAATTCAGTAATGGTGGCAGAAGCTATAGCAATAAGTCAAAGAAAGAGACCCAGGATGCTCATGAAGGAATAAGACCAACCTACATTGAATACTCTCCTGAGGCAATTAAGGAATACCTTAATAAAGACCAAAACAAGCTATACAAAATGATATGGAGTAGATTTATGGGTTCCCAAATGAAGGAAGCTCTTTATGATACTCTTAATGTTAGAGTATTGAATGGAAAGTATGTATTCCGATCTACTGGATCACAGTTGATTTTCCTTGGGTTTTTGAAGATTTATTCAACCACCGAT
This sequence comes from Gudongella sp. DL1XJH-153, assembly GCF_049310905.1. NCBI lineage: Bacteria > Bacillati > Bacillota > Tissierellia > Tissierellales > Tissierellaceae > Gudongella > Gudongella sp. DL1XJH-153. The sequence goes on along the minus strand of NZ_JBMEMN010000006.1, from coordinate 1,822 downwards.
GAGGAAGTTTCAGATATGTCACTTCCATCAATGCTTAAAGATGATATTCTTAAACTTGATAAATTGGAGCCAAAACAAAACTTCACTCAGCCTCCTGCAAGGTTTACAGAGGCTTCTCTTATAAAACTAATGGAGGAGATGGGTATTGGAAGGCCAAGTACCTATTCACCTACAATTTCAACAATCTTATCAAGAGGTTATGTCGTATTGGATAAGAAATCGTTTAATCCAACCGAATTAGGCTTACTGGTAAATGATCTTCTAACAGAATACTTTAAACATGTTGTTAATGAAAAATTCACTGCAAATCTTGAAAATGAATTGGACGATATAGCTTCTGGAAATATTTTATGGAAAGAAGTTGTCAGAGAGTTTTACAAAGATTTTCAAAAAGAACTTAAGATAGCAGAGGAAGAAATAGATAAAATTGAGATTGAAGATGAAGTAAGTGACATTCTGTGTGAAAAATGTGGTAGGAACATGGTTGTTAAGCATGGACGTTTTGGTAAATTTCTTGCGTGCCCTGGTTATCCTGAGTGCAAGAACACAAAACCAATAGTAGACAAAATAGATGTACCTTGTCCTTCATGTGGTGGTGATGTTGTAAGGAAAAAATCCAAAAAAGGTCGCGTGTTTTATGGATGTAATAATTACCCTGATTGCGACTTTGTATCATGGGATGAGCCTGTGAAGGAAAAATGTCCAGACTGTAATGGTCCAATGGTAATTAAAAAATCGAAGAGTAAGACTACGATAAAATGTATTGATTCAAGTTGTGGCTATAGTAAAACTATTTAAATAAATCAATAAAAACAACTGTACATTTTCCCTTAAATGTAGTATCTTATATATAAATGGCGAATATTCTGAATTATTTCAAGAATAAATAATCTAGTAGGGGGAAAATATGGAGAGTTTGTTAAAAAAAACCAGAAGACTGAATAAGACTTTACAAAGTTATGGATCACAGCCTGTATCATTTTCTGATTTAAGTAAGATTTTATCCGATATACTGGAGGCAAATGTATATATTGCCAGCAGGAAAGGTCGAGTATTGGGTTATGCTTTATCTGATGGATTTGAATGTGACATAATTAATTCAGAAGTAGTAAGAGATAGAAGATTTCCAAAGAAGTATAACGAAGAACTACTGAAGGTATTGGAAACCAGCGAGAATATCAAGGAAGTTACAGATTGCGTGTTTGATAATGTTTCAGAATGTGATTATCCTGACAAGATTTCAACTGTTGTACCAATAAATTCAGGTGGCAATAGACTTGGCACTCTTCTAGTTGCAAGATTTGGCAAGGAATTCACCGTTGAAGACCTTATTCTTTGTGAATACAGTGCAACGGTAGTTGGGATGGAGATTCTAAGAGCTACCACTGAGGAAATCGAAGAAGACGCTAGAAAAAAATCTATTGTTCAAATGGCAATAGGAACTCTTTCTTACTCAGAGAAAGAGGCAATGGAGCATATCTTCCACGAATTGGATGGGATGGAAGGGCTACTAGTTGCAAGCAAGATTGCTGATAGAGTTGGAATAACCAGATCAGTTATAGTAAATGCTTTGAGAAAATTTGAAAGTGCTGGAGTTATTGAATCAAGATCGCTTGGAATGAAGGGAACACACATTAAGATTCTAAACGAAAAACTACTAGATGAACTTAATATTAAGTAAATTCTCAGACACTCAATTCGAGTGTCTGATTTATGAGTACAGTATGATTAACAAGAAAAAAATATGTCAATAACTTTTGAAAATGTCAGTAAAAACTAGTCTAATTATCTTTTGAAAATGTCAGTAGATAATTAAGTGGTT
>NZ_JBMEMN010000005.1:0-89043 GCF_049310905.1 Gudongella sp. DL1XJH-153 | reverse complement strand
GGGGCAAGAGCATAAAAGCTTACCGGAAAAGTCTTGGAATTGTCTAAAAAGAGTCCAAAAAAACATCCGCACCCCCAATCTTTGATTTTGATATATTTCATTGATAGGGTATCGGACTTGAAGCGCACGTGCCCAGCAATAGAAATATCAGAAATCTAGGATTTCTAGATATTTCATTGACAGGGTAAGAACTGCGGGCAAATACCTAAGAGCGAATGATGAATCGAGATCCCTCCACTTCGGTCGGGATGACGACCCCTTAATCTCTTACTTCTTAACTCTTACTTCTTAACTCTTACTTCTTACTTCTTAGATTTTAACAGCACAGACTCTTAGTTGCACTCAGAGTGACAATTCTTTAATTATTCAATGTTCACTGATCAATGTTCGTTGACCTACAGTCCTTTCACATCCTGCAAAGCCTCAGTATAATAATCATATACAACCTTGATATATCCATTCATCATCTGATTAACTTCATCATCTCCTGTATCAACAAGAAGTGGTTTTCCCTGGAGGGCAAATATCTTGCTTCTTGTAGCTATTACAATGATATTTTTCTTTCCGACCTTCTTTATTACCTCGGCACTCATCTGCTGGTTTCCTCTGCCGAATAGATATCCCTGTCCTCCTATTACCGTAACTATTATCTTTGCAGGGTCATCCCCAATTATTTCGAGAATCTGTTTTTCATTAACATCTGATGCCACAAGCTTCTTATCCTTTATTATATCTACTCCAAGAAGGCTGTTTGGGAGTCCAAGTTCCTCCATAATTCCGCGAACTGTAGTCCCTGAACCAATAATATAATAAATTCCATCTCGCATTTCCTCAATGACTTTTTCAGCTATTCCCGAGACAGCTTCCTTTTCATCTGCAAATCCACTGGATTTCTGAACCTGAGTCAAATCAGGCATATGAGGAATTCGCATATATCCAAAAAGCCTAGCTGTCAGAACACCATCCCTGTAGGCTCCCTCATCTATATCCATTACCTCTGCCTCTTTTGTTCCAATCTCCATATCCTGAAGATAATTGAAAGCAATCTCTCCTGCCCCTCCCGGATGGTTTGCAAAAACTGCTGAATGGATTTTCACCCCTGCCGGTATTCCTATTACTGGAACTTTTTCTCCAATGGCATTGAAAATATTTCTTGCTGTACCATCACCACCTGCAAATATTATAAGGTCAACATTTTCATCCATCATCATCCTTGCAGCCTTTTCAGTATCCTCGGCAGTGGTATTTTCCTTGACTGAATCAAGCACTGTAGGTTCAAATCCCAAATTCCTCATTTCATTTTCTCCCATATCTCCTGGGAATGTCAGAATTTCAAGCCTGTCCTTCAAGGGCACAAGAGTCCTCAAAGCTTTCTCAGCCTTGCCTGGAGATTCGGGCTTTGCTCCCATCTTTCTCGCCTTTTCAAGGACTTCAGGTCCATCTGTGCCCTTTAATCCAACCTTGCCACCCATGCCTGCGATTGGGTTTACTATTACGCCAAGCTTCATCGATATGCCCTCCTATCCTGTAATGTTCTTCATGCTAAGAGAAATTCTGCCCTTATCCTTGTCAACCTGAATAATTCTAACCTTAACGATATCTCCAACCTTGACGATTTCCTTTGGGTGCTTGATAAATTTATCGGCCAGTTCAGATATGTGGACAAGTCCGTCCTGCTTTACACCTATATCCACAAATGCACCAAAATCAACAACATTTCTTACCGTTCCATTAAGGACCATACTCGGAGACAGATCTTCAAGCTTGAGAATATCCTCTCTAAGCAAAGGTTTTGGCATTTCATCTCTTGGGTCTCTACCCGGTTTTTCAAGTTCCTTTACAATATCCTCCAAAGTCGGTAAGCCCACTTCGAGCTCAGTAGAAATTTCCTGAAGATTTATACTGTCCAGATTCTTATTCATTAATTTCTTTGCAATACTGTATGACTCAGGGTGAACTCCGGTATTGTCAAGTGGATCTTTGCCACCTGATATCCTTAAGAATCCTGCACATTGCTTAAAGGTCTTATCCCCAAGTCCTTTTACTGTGAGAAGCTCTTTTCTACCTGAAAACTTTCCATTCTCTTCCCTGTATGAAACTATGCTATTTGCAACTTTTGTCGATACTCCAGATACATACTTTAGAAGAGAAGGACTTGCTGTATTCAGATCAACTCCAACCCGGTTTACTGAATCTTCAACAACTGCTGTAAGGGCATCATCCAGCTTTCCCTGATTAAGGTCGTGCTGGTACTGTCCAACACCAATATGCTTGGGGTCAATCTTTACAAGCTCAGCCAATGGATCCTGAAGTCTTCTTCCTATTGATGCAGCTCCCCTTACCGTAACATCGTGATCCGGAAAGTCCTTCAACCCTACTTCTGATGCTGAATACACAGACGCTCCTGCTTCATTTACTATTGCATATGCCACCTTTTGTGGAATTTCCTTCATTAATTCTGCGACTACAGCCTCCGTCTCCCTTGACCCAGTACCATTTCCAATGGAAATCAGTTCAACATTATGTTTTTCTATCAATGCGGCCAGGGTTTTCTTGGTGGCTTCAATCTTTTTCTGAGGTTCTGTAGGAAAGACTGTTGTATGGTCGAGAAGTTTACCTGTATCATCAACTACTGCAACCTTGCATCCTGTCCTAAAGCCGGGGTCTATTGCAAGTACAGTTTTACCCTTGATAGGAGCCTGCATTAGAAGTGGTTCAAGATTCAATGCAAAAACCTTGATTGCCTCATCTTCAGCTCTTTCTGTCAGATCATTTCTTATTTCCCTTTCTATTGAAGGGTAGAGAAGTCTCTTGTATCCATCCTGAATTGCAGAATCAACATAACCCGTACATATGCTTGGCGGATTCTTTAAAAGCTTGTCTCTTATTATCTTTACGCCGTCGTCTCCTTCTATATATAGTGAAGCCTTAAGTATCTTCTCTTTTTCGCCTCTGTTGATGGCGAGGATCCTATGATTCAGAATTTTATTAACGGGCTCTTTAAAATCATAATACATTTCATAGACCGAATCAGCTTCTTTGTCGGTTGCATGAGTTACAAGGAGAGCGTTTCTCCACAAGTAGTTCTTTACTGACCTTCTAAAATCAGGGTCGTCTGCAATATCCTCCGAAAGTATATCCATTGCCCCCTGAACTGCTGCCTCCCAATCAGGAACCTCCTTCTCTTCGTCAACAAAGGTTGTTGCATAAGCAATCAGCTGCTCCTTGTTCATTCCCTGAAGCATAATCTCCTTTGCCAAAGGTTCAAGTCCCTTTTCCTTTGCCATTGTCGCTCTGGTTCTTCTCTTGGGTCTATAGGGCCTGTACAGGTCGTCCACCCTTTGAAGAGTGTCCGAGTTCAATATTTCTTTTTCAAGCTCTGGAGTCAACTTACCTTGCTCTCCAATAAGCCTTAATACCTCTTCCTTCTTGGATTCCAGATTCCTTAAATACATCAGTCTGTTATGCAGGTCTCTGAGCATAACATCTGTCATTTCTCCAGTCTGCTCTTTTCTATACCTTGCTATAAAGGGAATTGTGTCTCCAGAATCTATCATCTGGATTACATTTTCAATGTGTTTCTTTTTAAGTTTAAGCTCTTGGGCCAATCGCGATACAATGTCCATATGGAACCAACCTTTCTTATTTTACTTTTGCACAAAGGCCCTTCTACTGAAGGGCCTTGTATTTCAAGTATTCGTTGATAAAGTAATCTATGTCACCATCCATTACACGGTTGACATCACCGACTTCTGCATCGGTTCTGTGGTCCTTGACCATGTTGTAGGGATGAAATACGTAGGATCTTATCTGTGACCCCCAGGATATCTGTGAATAAGAGCCCTGAAGGTCATCTATCCTTTCCTTGTTTTCCTCCTGTTGCAGCTGGATCAGTTTAGCCTTAAGCATGTTCATGGCCGTAGCCTTGTTGTTGTGCTGGGACCTCTCTGATTGGCACTGAACGACGATACCCGTTGGAAGATGGGTAATCCTGATGGCTGAGTCAGTCGTGTTTACATGCTGTCCTCCGGCCCCTGAAGCCCTATAGGTATCAACCTTAAGATCCTTTTCATTTATTTCAACTTCCACATCATCATCTATCTGAGGATATACATCTATACTTGCAAATGATGTGTGTCTTTTCCCCGAGGAATCAAATGGCGAAATTCTGACCAGTCTATGAACTCCTTTTTCACTTCTAAGGTAACCATAGGCATTAAACCCTTCTATAAGAAGAGTCACAGACTTAATTCCACCTTCCGTATCTGCCTGAAGATCAAGTGTCTCTACACTGTATTCCTTGTTCTCAGCCCATCTTCTGTACATTCTAAGAAGCATTTCAGCCCAGTCCTGGGCTTCCAGTCCACCTGCTCCTGAATGTATGGAAAAAATTGCACTTTTCTGGTCAAATTCACCATTTAGGAGTGTTGAAACCTTAAACTTGTCAGCTCTCCTTTCAAGAATAGCAATATTCTTCTGGACATCCTTGTAATGGGAAAAATCATCCTCTTCAATTATAAGTTCTATCATTGTCTCCACATCTTCGATATCCTCAAGGAGTTTATCATAAAGCTCAATATCATTATTTATGGCTTTTATTTCCTGCATAATTCCCTGGGCTCTCTTTACATCATCCCAGAGGTCTTCCTTGTAGGATTCTTCCTGCAACTCCTTGACTCTGCTCCTTAGTTTAGGCAGGTCAAAGTGAAACACCCAATTCTTTGACCGTCTCCTTTATCTCATTAAGGCGGTCTCTGTCAAGATAGATACTCTCCACAATCTCACATCCCTTCATCATTCTACAGTATTACTGTTGTCTTGTCGGATCTCCATGGCATTTCTTGTACTTCTTGCCGCTTCCACATGGGCAAGGGTCATTTCTTCCGATCTTCTTTTCCTTGTTTACAACAGTCTTGTTTACTTGTTCCTGTCCTGGTGCAATTGCATTTACAGGCTGTGCCACTCTTTTTCTCTCGATGTTTTCGTTCTTGACCACATGGTATAGAAGTCCGACTGTATCTTCCGAGATACTCCTTGTCATTTCCTCAAACATATCAAAGCCTTCAGACTGATATGCCCTTACAGGGTCCTGCTGACCATATGCTCTCAAGCCAATTCCCTGTCTAAGCTGATCCATGGCATCAATGTGATCCATCCACTTTTTATCTACAACCTGAAGAAGCACAACTCTCTCAACTTCCCTGAACTGCTCTTCCCCAAACTCAGCTTCCTTGATCTTGTAAGCTTCCTCTGCTTTTGTCATGATCTTTTCAATAAGGTCTTCTTTTGTAAGCGACTCAATATCCAAGCCGACAAATATTCCCTGCTTGAATCCAAACTGTTTCATCAGATATGTTTCAAGACCTTCAAAGTCCCACTGCTCCGGATACTTCTCGCCTCTTGTATAAAACTCAACATTAGCTACTACAAGGTTTCGCACCATTTCATGGATATGATCCTTAAGATTCTCACCTTCAAGTACCTTTCTTCTTTCTCCGTACATGATCTCTCTTTGCTTGTTCATAACATCATCATACTGGAGAACGTGTTTACGGATTGAGAAGTTGTTTCCCTCAACCTTTTTCTGTGCGCCTTCGATTGTCTTAGTCAGGAGTGCATGCTCAAGAGGCTCATCTTCAGGCATATTCATACCATCAATTATGCTTTTTATTCTTTCACCTGCAAAAAGTCTCATAAGGTCATCTTCCAATGAAATGTAGAACCTTGAGCTTCCCGGGTCTCCCTGACGTCCGGATCTACCTCTAAGCTGATTGTCTATACGTCTTGATTCGTGTCTTTCAGTGCCGATTATATGAAGACCGCCTGCTTCCACTACCTTCATATGTTCACTCTTTGTGGCATTCTCATGCTTTTCTATCAGTTCATGGTATAGCTTTCTGGCATCCAGAATTTCCTGGTCATCGGTTTCAAAAAATCCATCGACGTAGGCAAGAACTTCATCGTCGTAACCTTTTTTCTTCATTTCATCCTTAGCCATATGCTCGGGATTGCCACCAAGTACAATGTCTGTACCTCTACCAGCCATGTTGGTTGCTATGGTGACTGATCCGAATCTACCTGCCTGAGCTACAATTTCAGCCTCTCTTTCATGTTGCTTTGCGTTTAGGACTTCATGCTTTATGCCCTCTTTTTTCAGCATCTTTGAAAGAAGCTCGGATCTTTCTATTGTTATGGTACCAACCAGCATTGGTTGTCCAATTTCATGCTTCTCTTTAATTTCATCTACAACTGCCCTGAATTTTCCAGCCTCAGTTTTATATACACTATCAGACTCGTCAATTCTTATTACCGGTTTATTGGTAGGAATCTCAATAACATCCATATTGTAGATTTCTCTGAATTCTTCCTCTTCAGTCTTAGCTGTACCCGTCATACCTGAAAGCTTTTCATACATTCTGAAATAGTTCTGGAAGGTTATGGTTGCAAGGGTCTTTGACTCACTTCTTACATGTAGTCCCTCCTTGGCCTCGATTGCCTGATGCAATCCATTGGAATATCTTCTACCATACATAAGTCTTCCGGTAAACTCATCGACTATTATGACTTCTCCATCCTGTACAACATAATCAATATCATTTTTCATTATGCTTCTTGCCTTGACGGCTTGGTTGATATGGTGAGCTATCTCCATATTCTCAACATCCGCCAGGTTTTCTATCCCAAAGAAGCTTTCAGCTTTGGCGGTTCCATTGTCTGTAAGAGCAATACTCTTTGCCTTCTCATCGATAAGGTAATCAACGGTTTCTTCCTTTATTTCCCTGTTGAATGGGTCAGATTTTGTCTCCTCCGGATCAAGCTTCCTATAGGAGAGCGTTTTTGCAAAGGAATCCGCCATCTGGTATAGGCTTGTTGACTTGTCACCCTTTCCTGAAATAATAAGTGGAGTTCTTGCCTCATCCACAAGAATGGAGTCAACCTCATCCACTATTGCATAGTAGAGATTTCTCTGAACCATTTCTTCCTTGTAAATAACCATGTTATCCCTAAGGTAGTCAAATCCGAATTCATTGTTTGTACCATAAGTAATATCAGCTTTGTAGGCTTCCTTCTTGTCCTTGTTGTCCATTCCATGAACTACACAGTCCACTGTCAGTCCAAGAAATTCGTACACTTTACCCATCCATTCCCTGTCACGTGTTGCCAGATAGTCATTGACTGTGATTATGTGAACTCCAAGTCCGGTTAGTGCATTTAGGTAGGCAGGCAATGTTGCAACAAGAGTCTTACCTTCACCTGTTTTCATCTCAGCGATACGTCCCTGATGAAGTATGATTCCTCCATATATCTGTACTGGAAAATGTTTCATTCCAAGTACTCTCCAGGAAGCTTCTCTTACAACGGCAAATGCCTCAGGAAGTATATCACTTAAGCCTTCACCACTAGTAAATCTATCCTTGAACTCATTTGTCTTCTCTTTAAGTGCGTCGTCACTAAGGTTCTGGATTTCTGTCTCAAGGGATAGAATCTGATTCACCGTATTATCCAGCTTCTTCAATTCCCTCTCACTATAGGTTCCGAAAACCTTGTCAAATAGTCCCATCAATAATCATCCTCTCAAAATTAACATCATTTAATTATACCATTTATCGTTAATAGTGCCAAATTAAAAAAGCAGGGCCTAAGCCCTGCTAAAATATCCGCAATTTAGTTGAAATCAGGTTCGATCAATCCGTAGTTTCCATCCTTTCTCTTATAGACAACTGATACTTCTTCAGTGTCAGCATCCATAAATACAAAGAAGTTATGTCTTAAAAGCTCCATTTGCAGTATAGCTTCTTCAGATGACATTGGCTTCAAACCGAATCTCTTTCTTCTTACAAGCTTTGGTTTGTCCTCTTCCTCTTCTTTAGTCAGGGAAGGTACATTGTCAAATCTTATGGTTTCATTGTTTCTATACCTTTTCTGTAGCTTTGTCTTATGCTTTCTAACCTGTCTTTCAAGTATGTCAACAGTCTTATCTATTGATGCATACATATCATCACTGGACTCCTCTGCCCTTAAAATAGTGCCGGGAAGGTTTATGGTAACCTCTATGATCTTCCTGTTTTTTTCAGTGCCAAATGTAACGTTACCTGAGATATCAGATTGGAAGTATTTTTCAAGCTTACTCAGTTTCTTCTCAGTTACGTCCCTTAGTGCGTCAGTTACCTCCATATTCTTTCCAGTATAGTTCATTTTCATAAACCCAGCTCCTTTCATGTAGCATAATCTCTTATACTATTTGTTCTTATTATACCCTCCCCCTACCAGTGACTAAACACTATTTTATCGACACTTTTATTTCCATTATTTTCCATGTGACTATTTGCAACTGGTCCATCATTGTGGATAAAACAATCCACTTGTTGTGGATAAGTTGACAACTTCCTGTGGATACTGTGGGCAAGTCTGTGGAAAACGCCACATATCGGGGTTTATTTTGTGGATTACACTCTTGATAATTCACAAGCAATAGGTTAGAGTATAATGAATAGAAACTTTCGAAGGAGAATAATTATGGATTTGAAAAAATACACAATCGGAATGAGAACGATTAAAACCGGTCTTGCTGTAGCCATAGGTTTATTGGTAGCAGAGGTGTTTAATCTTCAAAGCCCTCTGTTTGTAGGGATTGGTGCAATATCGACCATGCAGTCTTCGGTATCGCAGTCGTTTGTCATGGGCAAGAATAGAATGCTTGGAACTGTTACGGGAGCAATTGTAGCACTTCTATTTGCCCTTTACTTACCTCGAAACCCTTTTTTCCTGGGTCTTGGTATTATAATCGTTATTCACATATTGAATCTTCTAGACTGGAAAAAGTCTATTTCACTTTCAGCAATAGTATTTCTTGCAGTATCCAATAATCACGGCTTGGCAATGACACCTTATGCAATTAGCAGGGTTTTGGATACTTTTATAGGAATCGTAATTGCTGTTATAGTCAACTATTTTATTGCGGCTCCGAATAATGATATATTATTCAATAATTTTGTTAACAGAATGCTAGAAAATGCAAAAACTTCCACCTATAAACTAGTGGTCGGAAAGCAAAGAATTGACCTTCTTGATTTCAAGGAAGAACTTCTTGAAATTGAAAAACTCCAAGATTTGATCCAGCAGGAAACAAAAATCAACATAGTCAGAAACAGGGATAAGATTGAATCAGAAATCACCATCAGGATTATTCAAGATATTTACAACGACCTTTCTGCTCTACAGATGATGCAGTATATAGCAATTGTAAGTCCGGACAATCTAGACATGCTGCAAAATGTCTACTCAATAACCCCAATATGGGAGAAAAAAGCAATCATGCGAGAGAACGACATAATCTTTAACTACCACCTGCAAAGACTACTAAAGAATATCTTGTTCCTTATGGAACATTCACAGAGAAAACAAAACGACGCTTGATAGATTTAAAAAACCACCCTAGGGTGGTTTTTGTGATTAAAGTGCTCTATCGTCAATGTTCTCAAGAAATTCCTTTACTGGCTTGATTGCATATTGAACCGTGCCATCCTGGAATGGACTCTTCAGTCCTGCCAAATCCACAAGATCAATAAATGCCATGCTTCCTCCAGCTTTGCAAAGCTCCAGGTAATCTTTCCAGGCTCTTTCGCTATCCTCTAGGCTTCTTCTCCAGAACTGGAATGCACAAACCTGTGCAAGGCAATAGTCAATATAATAAAAGGGGTTCGAGAATATGTGACCCTGTCTCATCCAGTACCCTCCGCTTTCCAGGAAGCTGTTTCCACTGTAATCCTTAAATGGAAGATACTTCTTTTCCAGATCACGCCACACCTTTTTTCTTTCATCAGGTGTAAGATTTGGTCTTTGATAGATTATGTGTTGAAACTCATCCACCGTCACCCCATAGGGAAGAAAGCTGACTGCACCTTCAAGATGGCTATACTTGTATTTATCCACCCCTTCCTCAAAGAATGATTCCATCCAGGGCCAGGTAAGGAATTCCATGCTCATGGAGTGTATCTCACAGGCTTCAAGTGTCGGAAACTTGTACTCAGGAAGCTCCAGGTCCATGCTCATATAGGTCTGGAAAGCATGACCTGCCTCATGTGTCAGAACATCGATGTCACCGCTTGTACCGTTGAAGTTTGAGAATATAAAAGGCGCTTTATAATCAGGTATAACCGTACAGTATCCTCCACTTCTCTTTCCTTCCTTTGAAAGAAGGTCAAGAAGTTCATTTTCGACCATAAAGTCAAAGAATTCTCCAGTTTCACTTGAAAGCTCCTTGTACATCTTGATTCCCTTATCAAGAATCCACTCTGGTCCACCCTTTGGGTTGGCGTTACCCGATAAAAATTGAAGGGGCTCGTCATAGTATGTCAGTTCTTCCAAAAGGAGCCTCTTTTTCTGCCTATCCTTGATTTTACTTGCTAATGGAACAATGCTCTGCAGCACCTGCTCTCTGAAATTTCTAACCATGTTGTGATTGTAGTCTGACCTTGACATTCTGTCATAGCCCATCTGAATAAAATTCTCATATCCCAGCTTCTTTGCCATCCTGTCTCTTATCTTTACAAGCTGATCGTATATATCTCCTATCTCCTCTTCATTCTCCTCAAAATATGAAGTGTATGCATTGTATGCTTTTTTTCTCATCCCTCTGTCAGGTGATTCCATAAACGGTCTCAGCTGACTTAGGTTCCTGGTTTGTCCCTCAAATTGTATTGCAGCGGCGGCAACAAGCTTGTCATATTTTGTGGAAAGCTTGTTCTCTACAACAAGATCTTCCATTATTTCCTCGCTGAAAGTCTTTATCTGTAGCTCGGCCAGACGAAAAAGCTGTTCTCCCCAGACTTTTGATAGTTCCTCTTTAAATTGCGAACCAACAAGGGAACTGTAAAACTTTGTGATCATATTAGTATATCTTGGAGAATTCTCATCCATATACACCTGTTCCTTTTCATAGAAGGAATCCCTTGTGTCAATTGAATGTCTTATGCTGACCAAGGTATACATGGTCTCAAAATGGTTTCTTATTTCTGTGATTTTCTCGATTACCCTGCTTTGTTCCTGTGGATTTTCCGAGCTGTCAAACTCCTTTAAAAGCTCCTCAACCTCTTTTTCCATGGTGTCAAGGTGTGGCCTATTGTATTTAAAATCTCCGAATTTCATCATTGCACCTCCATTATCGTTCCTAACTACAATATACCAGAATTTATCTGGATTTTCACCACAGAAATATTTTGTAAATATTTCAGAATAGTTTTGAATTCATCTGTTTTATTGTATATGATACTTTCTTAAGGTATAATGTTTTCAGTGTTATAGAAGGAGGATTTTTATGAAAACAAAAGATTATGAAAAACTTCAGCTGCTTGAAAGCAAGGCGACTGAAAAACTAATTAAATATATAAACAATCAGGAAGAAATTAAATATATATACGATAGAATGTTGGGACTATATCCTTTTCTCCAGGAGGAAAGCTCAAAGCTTCCCTTTAATATCTGGCTTTGCTGTGACTACAGAGACAAGGATAATATGACTTTTGCAGAAAGACTTATCCTCGAAGATATGAGCATGTCACCTGAAGAGATTGAAATCTTAAGGGAGAAGACAGCTTCATATGTTTCCCTATTTCAGATTAGATCTTTTGAAGAGCCATATGTCATTGTTACGGATGTTCTTACGCAAGAAGATCACAGACTTCTTGAACCACAGGTTTCCTATGTCCTTAAGGAGGATGACTATCTTCTTTCAAGACTTGGAACAGTCTTGGGTAAAAGTCGTATGATAGGAGAGGTAAGTTTTGTTCCAAAATCTGTTATTCACTCATTTATTCGAATACTGCTGAAGGATTTCAACAAACTGGATGAAAATAAGAGATTTGAAGGTGCAAAGTCATATCTAAAAAATGACGCGCTAAAAATCTATGATCTCTTTTATCAAAGTGCATACAAGTACTTTGATCCCGAAAGTGAAGATTTGATCCCAATTTATCAGGAACTTGACGAGTTTGAAGAATATCTTTCCACAAAAAAAAGCTCTGCTGAAATAGAAAAGCATCTTACAAATATGATTGAGCTTTACGAGTACTATCTAAGTGAGGAAGCCTACAGTTTCAAGGACCTGGACAAGATATCTGTCAGGGATATGCTAAGCGATGCGATTTATGAGAAGTTTGTAACATCCGGACTGATATTCAACAGTTATGTCAGCACTCTTAAGGCTTATCTTGGATACAAGTCAAAAATTTCAAATAGATATCAGGAAGCTAATGATGAAATCCTAGAGATAAGCAAGGAAAGATTCCATTATCTAAAGGAGATATTAAAAAGAAACACCATGGCTCAGGGAGATCCATTGCTGTCTCTCCAGATGAAAGAATATGAGTCTGATTCAATAAGCAGCTATATCAACGATTTTGACAGATTTCTACTATATATCTTTGATAATCCACTTCAGCTCACAGAAAAGAAGCAGCATATTAAAAAGGCAGACCAAAACAATGTAATCGATTTTCTTGAAAAGGAATATCTGCTATTTTTCAGCCGACCAGGACAGATGAAGGAACCTGTTATCCATTTCTTCTTCAATATGGGTCTTAGACTTAAAATCCTGAAGATCAGAAAAAATATTCTGTCGGTTACGGGGAATGCCTCCGAGTACCTAAGTATGTCAAAGGAGGATAAACTTACCCTTCATTTGCGAGGATTCTGGAGCCAGGATACCATGAAGGAACTTCTACAAGTAGACTCCAGAAAATCAAGACAGATTATGAAGATACTTCTTCAATCTGTAAAGAAACTAGAAGAAGGACCTGTTACCAGAGAGAATCTTCCAATTATGGAAGATATTGATAGAGATGACCTGTATTTATTGATAAGATACATGACATTTATGGGTATATTATCAAATGAAGGCTTTAATAGACTTATATCATTCACTTCAGCGGGAAGAGTAATCGCCCCGCATCTGGATGAATGGAGCAAGCCAAGAAAAAATAAAGTAATCAACATTGGACAGTATACTAAAAGAAACAAGGAGGAAGGCTATGGAGAATCTAAGACCGGAGGACTTGACGAAATTTAAGTTTCTATCAGGTGTGGACCTATCACCTGATGGAAAAACATGTGGATTTGTAGTTCATACTGCTGACGAGGAGGAGAACAAGTATAATTCCAATATATTTGTTTGGGACGAGCACAATGGAGCTAGACAGCTTACAAGTACCGACTCGGAAGGGTCATTTGTATGGAAAAACAATGATCGACTGCTCTTTCCTTCCTTAAGGGACAAGAAAGATAAGGAGAAAAAGGATAAGGGTTATCCACTAACAAGCTTCTATGAAATCTCAATCAACGGTGGCGAGGCTAAAAAGGCTTTCCAAGTATTTCTTGATGTTTCAAAAATTGAGTATCTAGGGGACAACAAGTACATTCTTCTAGGATCGTTTGACAAGAGACTTGGAGATGTTCAGGGTCTTGACGAAGATGTAATTGAAAAGAAGATCAAGGATATCAAAAAAGAAAATGAATTTCAGGTTTTGGATGAAATACCCTTCTGGGCAGACGGAGGAGACTTCACCAACAAAAGAAGAACCCGCTGTTATATATTCGATAGCAGCAATGGAAAACTGACTTCTGTCACTGATGAATTTACAAATGTTGAAAGCATTGCAGTTAATCCATCAAAGGACAGGGCACTTCTTGTAACCTCTTCCTTTACAGATAAAATGAGTACCAGTAACCAGCTCTATCAGCTTAATCTCGTGGAAGAAACCTGTGAAAAGATTTCGCCGATTTCAGACTTTAACTACTATTATGCAGATTATATTGATGACAGGATAATATTTGTCGGAACGGATATGCTTACCTGCGGAATCAACGAAAATCCGCGGATATTTGTTACTGAGGACGAAGGTCTTAGCTTTGTTCGAATTGCAGAGCCTGACTGGTCCTTGTGGAGTTCAGTGAATTCAGACACTCGATATGGAGGAAACAGAAGCTACAAGGTTTCTGGTGAGTATCTCTACTTCTTAAGCACAAAAGAATATAATTGTCATATTTTCAGAATATCCCTTGATGGCAACCTTGAACAATTAAGTATCCATGATGGATCCGTCGACGGTTTCGATGTAATTGAAGATAAGATTATATTTGTTGGCATGAGGGATCTCTATCTTCAGGAGCTTTACAGGTTGGATGATCAGGAGCATAGATTGACAAACTACAATGACTGGGTGATCCAGGATAGAAAATTATCAACACCAATGGTACTATCATACAATAATGATGAGACCAACTTGACAGGCTGGGTTCTTAAGCCTGTGGATTTCGATAAAAACCTTAAATATCCAGCAATCCTGAACATACACGGTGGTCCCAAAACAGTCTTTGGAGGAGTTTTTCACCATGAGATGCAGCTATGGGCCAATCAGGGTTATTTTGTATTCTATATGAATCCAAGGGGAAGCGATGGCTATGGAGATGAATTCTCAGATATTCGTGGAAAGTATGGAAATATAGACTATGAAGACTTGATGCTGTTTACAGACAAGGTACTTGAAACCTTCCCATCTGTTGACAGGGAAAATATTGGTGTCACAGGTGGATCCTACGGTGGTTATATGACAAACTGGATTATCGGGCATACCAAAAGGTTCAAGGCTGCAGTTTCACAAAGGAGTATTTCAAACTGGTTCTCATTTTTTGGAACATCAGATATTGGTTATTACTTTGCCGAAGATCAAGTAGGTGCAACTCCGTGGGACAATTATTCGGTTTTGTGGGATAATTCACCCTTAAAATATGCTGATAAGGTTGAAACACCAACACTTTTTATCCACTCAGACAAAGATTACCGTTGCTGGATTCCAGAAGGACTTCAGATGTATACAGCACTTAAGTATCACGGTGTGGATTCACGAATGGTAGTTTTTAAAAATGAAAGTCACGGCCTCTCAAGGGAGGGAAGACCTCAGGGTAGGCTTCGGAGACTAAATGAGATTCTAGAATGGTTCGCTAGACATTTGAAAAAATAACCCCGAAATAAACAGGTGATTATATGGAAAAGTTTGCAAAACATTATATTACAAAAAAGCCAATTATGGTTCTGGATCAGCTTGTATATCGATTTGGTGAAAACAACGTTCCAGGAACAGGTGCTCAGCTCACTTACTTTCTAATCTTATCCTTGTTCCCTTTTCTTATGGTTCTGCTTAATATCATAAGCTATACTCCACTGGGTCAGGAGGATGTTGTAATGAATATGATCCGGTATATGCCCACAGATATTCAGGATATCATAAAGACATTTCATGAGGATGTTGTAAGCTCAAGCTCTCAGGGGTTTCTATCAATAGCAGCCATTGCGGCACTCTGGACTGCCTCTTCAGGAGTGAAGGCTGTGATCAGAGCAATAAACAAGGCTTATGACTACACCGAGAGTAGATCCTTCCTAAAACTCAAGGGTTTGAGCCTTTTATTTACGATAATATTGGTTTTTGTGATAATAATTGTATTTATATCACTGGTTGCCGGAGAACTGATTGGAACATTGATATCTGATTTTCTTGGGATAGAGGATTTGTTTATAACCCTTTGGAATTACCTAAGGTTTATCATACCTCTTTTGTTTATGATTTTTACATTTGCCATGCTTTATAAGTACAGTCCAAACATACGAAACAGACACACCGTTCCTTTAAAATCCACCTTGCCAGGAGCAATATTTGCAACTCTTGGTTGGATTATTCTATCATTGTTGTTTTCATTCTATGTATCCAACTTTGGTAATTATGCAGTAACCTACGGAAGTCTGGGCGGGGTAATAGTGATGCTTGTGTGGTTGTTTATAAGCAGTATTGTAATAGTACTGGGTGGTGAGCTAAATGCAACACTTGAAGCCCTTAAAGAAAATGATTTCAAGCCTATCAAGGAGAGAAGTGTATTGATGGGATTTATGAATAAGGACAAAAAAAATAACTCAGCCTAGGCTGGGTTATTCAATTTTTGTTGAAGTAAGAGTCAGAGCCATGACTTCAGCCGCACCCGCCTCAACAAGAGTCTGGCTGCATATCTTTAGTGTACTTCCAGTTGTAAATATATCGTCAATCAGAAGAATCCTTTTATCCTGGATTCTTTCTCTTTTTTTAACACTGAAAGAGTCAATGAGATTCCTCTTTCTTTCATATGCTGAAAGGGTATTTTGTTCTTTTGTCCATCTAGATTTAACAAGACAATCCTTAAGAACATTTTTCTCCATCTTCATAGCTATTGGTTTTGCAAGAAGATAAGCTTGATTATATCCCCTGGTCGCTTCTTTTCTCCAGTGTATTGGCACAGGAATTATTATGTCAAAATCCGTAAGATTATTGTGACTTATTGTCTCAATCATATATGAATGGAATGGTCTGTAAAGATAGCTTTTATCTTCAAACTTAAACCGGTGAATTGAATCCTTAATAAAATTATTGTAAAAAAATGATGAATAGCACTTTTTTATATAGGGACTGTCAATTTTAAACTCCTTATGAATTTCCTCGATTCTGGATCTGCATTCGGTGCACAATGAGTGTTTTAAATTCCTTGATTCATCCATGCATATATAACAAAAGTTGTCTTTCGGATAAAGAAGTCTATCAATCAAGAAAGCTACCTCCCTGCGAATCCATACTTAAGAGAAGATTAAGATATTCGCGCATTTTTATGTCAAGGGATGAATATCTTTCTGTAATAAGATTGTTTCTTATCATCTGGTTCAAGTACCTGTGATGACCAACCAGTACCACCAAATCCCTTGCTCTAGTTATTGCAGTGTAAAGCAGATTTCTGGTTAGCAACATGGGGGGACCCGAAAAAACCGGTATAACTACCGCAGGAAACTCACTTCCCTGGGATTTGTGTATTGTTGTGGCATATGCAAGCCTCAATTCATCCAGTTGAGTAAATTGATATTCCACTTCCCTGTCATCATCAAAGACAACCTGCAATGTACCCTCATCCTGGTCTATCGATTGAACATAGCCAAAATCACCGTTAAACACACCTTCGCCTTCTTCTGTCCTAAAGCCACCCTTCCTAATGATCCAGGAGGCCTTGTAGTTGTTCTTGATCTGCATAACCTTGTCGCCTTCTCTGAAAAGCTCATCTCCCATAGCTTTTTCATTCTTCTTTGGAGATGGAGGATTTATTGCTTCCTGAAGTGCCTTGTTTAGGGCAGTAACACCGGCATCACCCTTTCTCATTGGCGAAAGCACCTGAATATCCCGAATGGGGTCCAGGCCATAAAAATCAGGCAGTCTGTTTAGACAAAGCTGAACTATTGTATCTCTAACCTCAAGACCACTGTCTTTTGACATAAAAAAGAAATCCTTGTCCTTTATATTAAGCACAGGTTTTTCACCTTTGTTTACAAGATGAGCATTTACAATTATCATGCTTTCCTCACCTTGCCGAAATATCTCATCCAATATTACGACCTTGATTACACCTGAGTTTATGATGTCTCTTAAAACATTCCCTGCACCTACCGAAGGAAGCTGGTCCACATCTCCCACAAGAACAAGTCTTGTCCCTGGCTTAATGGCTCTAAGAAGCTGATTCATAAGTAGAATATCAACCATTGATGTCTCATCCACAATTACCACATCTGCATCCAGAGGCTCTTCCTCGTTCTTATTGAATTGAAGATTATCATCCTGGAATGAAATTTCCAGAAGTCTATGGATTGTCCTTGCCTCTCTTCCTGTGGTTTCTGTAATCCTCTTTGCTGCTCTTCCCGTGGGAGCAGCAAGCAGAATCTCCTTCTTCTCTGCTTCCATCAAGGCAATTATTGCATTTATTATTGTGGTCTTTCCCGTTCCGGGACCACCTGTAATTACTGTTACCCCGTTCTGCAAAACGCTTTGGACAGCATCCCTTTGCTTCTTTCCAAAGGAAAACTCCTGACTCTTTTCAAGATTATCAAGCGCCTTATCCATATCAGCTACAATTTCATCCTGCTCAACAAGGCTCAGTTCCACAAGAACCTTCGCAACACTGTTTTCAGCCATATGATATGGCATATAGTAGACTATCCTTTCATCTCCACTTTCCACAAGATGAAAGCTTTTACTCAATAATAGAGAGGTTAGCGGGTCCTTCAGATTCTCTGATTGGATTTGCAAAAGAATCGCTGCCTTATCAATAAGCTCGCCTTCCGGGAGATAGCAATGTCCTTCACCTGCTGCCCTGGTTAAAACATATTTTAATCCAGCCTGGAGTCTGTGGGGTGAACTCTTCTCCAGACCAACTTTTTCTGCAATTTCATCGGCAGTCCGAAATCCCATCCCATGAATATCCTCAGCAAGTCTGTATGGATTTTCACGGATAACCTTCAATGTTTCAGTCCCGTACTCCTTGTAGATTTTCATGCTCTGGTTCGGGCTGATATTAAATTCCTGAAGTGCAACCATAACTTCACGAACTTCCCTCTGTTCGTCAAAGGATTCCATTATAACCTTGAGTTTTTTCTTGCCAATTCCTTCAATTTCAAGAAGTCTATCAGGATAGTACTGAATTATATCAAGAGCCTTTTCACCAAATTTATCAACTATTCGTTTAGCTGTCTTAGGTCCGATATGTGGAATCAATCCTGATCCAAGATAATTCTCGATACCCTTGGTAGTTGTAGGCATGATGGTTTCCATGGACTGGAACTGGAATTGCTCACCAAACTTGTTGTGATAAATCCATTCCCCTTTCAAGAGTACCGCCTGGTCATTCTGTATGTAGGGGACCTGACCTACGAAGGTAATGCTCCCATCAGATGTATACAGTCTTCCGACAGTATACCCGTTGGATTCATTTCTGTAGATTATATCCTCAACAATTCCCTGTATTTCCACATTCTCACCTTCTTTCTCATTATTTCCATTATAACAAGAAATCCCCCCAATATACAATATTGTATATTGGGGGGATCAGTATTATTACGAATAGGAAATTTCTACTTTGATTGGATCATGAAATTTTCATACATGAGTATCGTAAAAAGCTCCCTTTACTTACATCAGATGTTTTTTTATTTCAATGCCTTTTTAAGAGCTTCAGCTTTGTCTGTCCTCTCCCACGTTAGCTCGACATCCGTTCTACCCATATGTCCATAGGCAGCCAGTTGTCTGTAGATTGGTTTTCTAAGGTCAAGATCCCTGATTATTGCAGCTGGTCTCAAGTCAAAATTATCCTTAACCAATTGTGTTATTTCTTCGTCGCTCAGTTTTCCTGTTCCAAAGGTGTCAACATTGATTGAAAGAGGATGCGCAACTCCTATGGCATAGGCAAGTGCTACTTCGCATTTATCTGCAAGTCCAGCAGCTACAATGTTCTTGGCAACATATCTTGAAGCATAGGCAGCGGATCTGTCAACCTTTGTAGCGTCCTTCCCTGAGAAAGCTCCACCACCATGTCTTGCATATCCACCGTAGGTATCTACGATAATCTTTCTTCCTGTAAGTCCTGCATCACCCATAGGTCCGCCAACAACAAATCTTCCAGTTGGATTTACATAGATCTTTGTGTTTTCATCCATCATTTCTTCAGGAATAATTTCGTTTATTACATACTTCTCAATGTCTTCTCTTATCTGTTCCAAAGTAACAACAGGGCTGTGTTGAGTTGACACAACAACATTCTCAATTCTAAATGGCTTGTCATCATGATATTCAACAGTAACCTGCGTCTTTCCGTCTGGTCTTAGGTAATTAAGAGTATCGTCTTTTCTTACCTCTGAAAGTCTTCTTGACAGTTTGTGAGCCAGTGATATAGGAAGAGGCATCAATTCTTCCGTCTCATTGCAGGCAAATCCAAACATCATACCCTGGTCTCCTGCACCTGTCTTGTCCATCTCGTCTTCGCTTAATTCCTTCTGTTCAAGAGCCTTATCAACTCCCCTGGCAATATCAGGTGATTGTTCATTGATTGATGTCAGCACTGCACAAGTGTCTGCATCAAATCCATATTTTGCTCTTACATAGCCAATGTCAGCTATTGTCTTTCTTACTATTTTCGGAATATCTGCATAGCAGTTAGTTGTAATTTCTCCTGAAACAAGTACCATTCCAGTTGTTACCATTGTCTCACATGCTACTCGGGCTTCAGGATCCTGCTCAAGGATCGCATCCAGTATTGCGTCTGATATCTGGTCACAGACTTTATCAGGATGCCCCTCTGTTACGGACTCCGATGTGAATAACCATTTTTTCATTTTTTTCCTCCTTAAAATTAAAAAAACCTTGTCGTCAAGACAAGGTGAGCTCACACTACACCTCATCTTCCAGAATCACATTCTGTAGGATTTAGCACCTGTTAAACAGGTTGCCGGGCTTCATAGGGCCTATCCCTCCACCACTCTTGATAAGGTAATCAAGATATTTATTTTCACTAAGTGAAATAATAGCACAACGGAGTATGGTAGTCAATTGTTTTTTGATCAAATATTATGTTCAGCATGTTGACTTTAGGCAGCTGTGAATATATAATGATATTTGCAGGTTCCAAGAAAGACAAAAACAATTTTAAAAAAGCTCTTGCATTTTAAATGAAATTGCATTATAATTAAGAAGTTGACAAAAAACGTCGGGGTGTAGCGCAGTTTGGTAGCGCACGTGGTTTGGGACCATGGGGCCGGGGGTTCAAATCCTCTCACCCCGACCATCAGAAACGCTGGAATTTAACTATTCCAGCGTTTTTTATTTTTTTGATATCTATAAAATTGGTCAAAATTCCGACCAAAATCTGACTAATGAAGAAAAAAAGCAAAAGGAACCGTCCCCGATGCTTTTTTATATAGAAAAAACTCAATTTTCACTTTCTTTTGTATAGACATATTTTTTTTGATATAATGGGTTTTAAGAGTGATATTAGGCTATCTGAAAGATGAGCTAATGAAATAATATTTTGCAGATCTTTATAAGAAATTGAGTAATATGCCTAATTAAAACATTACTAAAAAAGGAGGATACAAGAATGAGTAAATATCTTATACTTTATAGACATGGAATTGCAGAGGATAAAGAATCTGCTGAAGAGGATGATTTAAGAGCACTTTCTCCTCGAGGGAAAGTTCTATTAAAGAAAAGTGTCGCAGGCTTCAAAACAATGATCGATAATTATGAAACTTTGAAAATTTATTCCAGCCCTACGGTTAGAGCAAAAGAAACGGCTGAAATGTTAGCGGAGGAATTAGATCTTGATGAGCCAACTTACCTGGAGTTTCTTGCTACAGGTAGTGGTGTCAGTAGACTTAGAGAGCTTGTGGAAGAAATTGAACCTGGTGAAGCTGCAATTGTGGTTGGGCAACAACCCTACCTTTCATTATGGAGTCAGGAAATTTCTGGTACTTTTCTTCGCTTCAAAAAGGGAACCGCAGCCTGCTTTAAATTCCCTGATGAAGAGTTAGGAGAAAGCAAGGTTGAACTAAGATGGTATCTGCAGACTCGTGACTTTGTGAAAATTGCCGATAAATAACAATTATGGAAACGATGAATTTAAACCTTTCATCGTTTCTTTTTTTTTGACATTTGGAGATTTAGATCAAAATATGACTTTGAAAAAGCAAAAAGGAAAAATCAAAAAGAACCGTCCCGAATGATTTCCGAATGATTTGATTTCAAAAATACAACCTTGTAATCTCATAAATTACAAGGTTGTCATTTCTAGTGTTTTATTATTTAAACCACTCTACTTATACATCCGGATAATTGTCTTATTCTCTATTTTTTATCCTAATCCCTAAACCTAAAAACAAGCTACCTGCGAGATAATATAGAACTGCTGGTATTGCTCCAGTTCTAGGTAGAATCGGAATCATAAGAGGAATCTCCTCCTGGGCTTCAATGATTTCAGGCTGTTCAAGCACTGGAAATGCCTTTGGAACTTCTTCGCTTATTTCCAAAATTTCTTCAGGCTCTTCAGGATTATCCGGTCTGTCTTGCCTATCAGGCCTGTCAGTGTCTTCTGACTCATTTGAATCAGTTGGAGGGTTATCTGGTTTGTGCTCCGCTATGAAAACCCATCTAACCTCTACAGATTTACCCTGGAACTCGTTTCCTGTTTCAGCTCCTGGTAGGTAAACAGTTGCCTTTAACTCCTTGTCGTCACCTGGATACAAGAAACCGAGACTAATATTCGATTGTGCAAAATCTGCCATTGATCCATTATATATTTCATCACCGTCATACTGTATTGTTAAAACCATTTGCTTGAAGAGGTCTGCTTCACCTTGAGATGGTGCTTTACTTACCCTCTCTGTTCTCATAAACAGCTGAAACCTGTACTCCAAAGAGTTATATATATCTATCTTGGCTTCGTTTGTATCACCTGGATTCATATTTGTTAGATTGAATAGGCTCGTACCACTTGGATCCACTTCTAGACCAATATTGTTGCCTATTATCTTGAGGTTCTCTGCATAGGAGGGGTTTATTCCAAATGTTGTCATGGCTCCCATTATCAATGCGAATACACCCAGAAACATCATGGATTTTGATAGAAACCTTTTCATTTAGACCCCTCCCTCTGCTTAGTGTAACTCTTTTACTTGCATAAAGGCGGTTGGACCGCCTTTATGCAAGTATTGCTTTGATATTTCGATTCCTACAACTTAGTATGCATGTGACTTATCTTACTACTTCTTCAATTACATCGGCTATTTCTACAGCACTATCTTCACCTATTGGAGCTGCTTCAGTTTCCAATATAGCTGCCATTTCAGCTTCTGTAGCTTCTGAAACTAGACCTTCTGCTACTTCATCTGATCTTACGATAGGATAATATACTTTAACTCCCCAACCATTTAGCCATGGTGCATGATTGGATGCTTGAATACCTTCTGCCATTACCTTGATGTCAAATCCCTTTCCTTGGTAAGTGTTGTCCATTAATGGTCCACTGAAACAAATCTTATTCCATGCAAACAAACCGGTAGTACTTTGACCAGGATTCAACACTTTTTTGTAAACAAAGTATCCATTTTTCTCGAACCAGTCAGAACCAATTGAAGACATTACGGGAGCAAGACTTAATCCACCTTCAAATGCCATGTCCTTCTTGATTCTAACTACCGCTCTTTTAGTTCCTAAATTCTTTACATACACTTCCTTGAAGTAGCAGTCACCTGGGTTAACATTTTGTGCCATATCTGGACAGAATCTGTCTATTAATACAATGTCCAGTGTTCCAGCTTTGAATTTGTTGATTTTTAGTGGTGTGTTATCAGTGAACCAAGCAAATGTTCCACCTGCAATAAGTAATACCACCAACAACATACTGGTTATAAAAACCACATTACGTCTTTTCACTTTTCTCTCCTCCTTTTAATTAAATTATGGTTGCCGCAGCCAGGCTGCCATGACATAGAGGCCCTTTAGCTTTGCGTCCTCAACTTTCGCTGAGTTTGCTAAACGTTATATATTAACGGAATCCTATTTCAGTCTGGGTTAAAAAGGTAGGCTATCAATGCTCCATACTTCTTTCCAGGCCTCGTTCGTAGTTTGGACTCCTTCTGCAACAACTTTAAGTGTCAAGATTGCGCCTTCATATTCAGGTGTTAATTCACCAACAACAATACTTTCGATTAGATCAGTAGTCATCTCACTTACTCCCAATGACCCTTTATAGTAACAGTATCCATCCTTCTCTATCCAATAAGAACCATTTATATCAATATCTACGTTTGACACAGATAAAGTTTGGTTACTCCACTTAGGGATTAGTCTCACTCTTACATAGCAATCACTTAATCCAATATTCTTGACACTGATATTGTCTAAACCATTTTCAATTACCTCTACTTTAATTATCCCCATTTCACCCTTAGTTAAGGAAGCCTCTGGGCTGGATGTAAACCAAGCGAATGTCCCGCCAACTACCATTATTGATATTAACAGTATGGCTGAGAAAATAATTAGTCTGTTTTTCATATACACCCATCCTTTCCTTAAGCCTCTTTTGGTTTTCTTTTGAATATAAGCGGTGTTATCAAAGCTATTATACCGACAGATATAATAAATATAATCCCCTGGGTACTGCTTAAAAACCTAAATGCATACCCAATATATGGTATTGAAATGACAACTATTCCTATGACGTTTTCTCTTTCAACTGGCATTGCATCCTCTGTATTATTTGCATCACCCTGTGTTATAAAGTACTCGTTGTTGGGACCAATTTCCACGACTCTATGTGTCACTCTTGTTCTTGACTCAGCACCATAATAGGTTAATATATCACCCATTTCTATCTGGTCTGGCGTACTTTCATTTACCACAATAAGCGAGTTTGCCTTTAATGCAGGTTCCATACTCCCGCTATCAACAACATATAATCTATTTCCAAATAATGATGGTTCCATCCCCGTCAACCTTGATTGTGCTGTTATCAATATCAGAAACGCCATTACCAGCATGAATATTGCAAACAGTATGTTAGATAATATTTTTAAGGATTTATTTTCTTTCAGCTCTGTCATGGTCATTCCTCCCTTCTACACCGAATCCAGTGGTAACTCTTCTGAATCTTTAGGTTCAGTTATTTCTTCTGGTTGTGCTTGTGTATCAGGTTCTTCAGTTCCTTCATCTAGAAGTTGTGTGTCGACTTCATCCTTTGATTCTTCTAAAGGATCATCAGGGATAATAGCCTCTGGCTCCATATCAATTTGTTGATTGGCCTCTTCCTGTTCTACAAGAGGTTCAGATTCTAGGGTAGGCTCCGATTCTGTGGTTTCATCCTCAGTGATAGTCTCAACTGGGTCAGAAACCACATCTTCAACCGGAGTTGCCTCTGCCGGAACTGTTTCCCCTCCTGGTTGTTCAGTTTCCTGCACTTCGACCAGGACAATTAATGGTTTCATATCTAAATATATTTCATCGCTTCGTATGTCCACATCACTGAACTGAAGCTCCATCTTTCCATAATCAATATCTTCACTGTCAATTTCCATTATATTTATTGTTTGAGAATCAGAGTCAGAGAACCATCCAGTGTTCTCAAGGATATACTCAACCGATACCTCTCCATTGAGACTGCTGGTGGTAAGGCTGATTATTTCCTCAGAGTTAACCAATCTGAAATTCATAGACTCGAGCGGTGTAATCTTATACTCACCAATAAAAAGATTCCTTAAGGTAACAGTATCTGATTCTCCCAGCTCAACGTAACTCATAAAATTGTCTGGTCCTTCGATAAGTACTGTGAATTCCTGATTCGAAACAGCTTCCCCCTTGACACTATTTGTTATGGTAATTGAACCTCTAGGTATTTCAACCGAAACAACAAATCCAACTTTTCCACTGAATCTTTCACCATCACAAACTGCAGAAATATCTACAGTATTTCCAATGCTTTCCAACCTGTTGTAGTCATCTATTCTATATTTTCCTGTAATAACAACCCTATTACCTGCTTCAAGATAACCGATTTTCTCATTCACACCCATATCATCCGATACATCTAAGTCCTCTATTGGATCAGTACCATTGTTCTCAATTGATATGTCATACTGAACAAGGTCTCCATTCGTATAATTCTCTCTGTCGGGTTCAACACCTATATTTAAAGATATATATCGCGGTATGGTTTCTTCTACAAATACAGGTTCAAGGATCGTTGGCTCCAGAATTGTTGGTTCTCCTACGATCGCATCCTCTACTACTGGTTCCTCTACTACTGGTTCTTCTGCTACCGGTTCTTCCACTACTGGATCTTCTGTTACCGGATCTTCTGTTACCGGTTCTTCCACTACCGGTTCTTCCACTATCGGTTCTTCCACTACTGGTTCTTCCACTACTGGTTCTTCCACTACTGGTTCTTCCACTACTGGTTCTTCCACTACTGGTTCTTCCACTACCGGTTCTTCTACTACCGGTTCTTCTGTTACTGATAGCTCTTCTCCAAAAGAAACTGTCCCCATGGAAATGATCATGGAAAGCGTAACAACAATTACTGTTATCATTTTGATTTTTCTTCTCATGAAAACCGCTCCTTTCATGTGTAACTATTTTGTAACTTTTGTTGTCACTGGATATATACCTACATGGATGTCAACTCGATTACATCTTAATTACATCTTAATTTCACGAATCAATCATAAAAAAAAAACCCTGGAATATCTAGATTCCAAGGTTCCCACTATGTAAAACTTTTTTATATTTTTCTTAGTTTAATGTTTAAGGCTATATTTTCATTGCTGATAACATTCTGAAAGCAGTTTTGAATTCTTTCAATTACACACTTAATATCGCACTCGCCGGATGCTTTTAATAGTATCAGCGCCTGGTTACAGTTCCATTGAGCAAGAACATCCCCTTTCCTGAGATTGTATTGCATAGAATTGATTAATTGCCTTGTATTCTCTTCAAAATTATTCCCATCATTTCTGACCACCCCGAAATGATCAAGTGTAAGAATCCCTAGAAAGACATCCCATTTTTCTCTTTCCAGCAAAGACTTTTCGTAATTATATATAAATTCAAACTGTTTCATATCACAAACCAATGCACTACCTCGATCATTATTGAGATGCAAATCATTGCTTAAGGAATCCATGTGAATAATTGAGTTGTGATTATTGTGGTTATTGTGGTTGTTGTTTATCTTAACTCTCTTGTAGAAATCTTTCATCCTATCACTTGGGGATTCGCCAAGTTCCCTATAGAGTCTTGTGGTACAGTAGCTATAATGATTGATTGCAGATTTGTTTTCTCCCAAAGCTTCCAGGGCTTCCATATAGTAAATATGTAATATCTCTTCATAAGGCTTGTATATAATTGCTTCTTCACATATTGTTAAAACTCTATTGAACAACCTGTTGTTCATAAGATACTGAAGATACTTTGTAAGGTTTTTAATATATAATCTGTCAAACCTGTTCCTTACGGGAATCAACCATTCCTGGTCCCCAAGCTCCCCTAAGTAGCGTCCTTTGTATAACCTTACTATCTCTTCACAATTGTCATATTGTTCGGCAGTCCCTTGAATTTCTTCTCTTTGAATGCATTTCTGCATATAGATAAAATCCACAAAACAGTCAATGCTCAATTTAAATATGTAATAACCATCAATAAAATCTATACTAAAAAAGGGCACAACTCCGTAGGTCTCCAAAGGGAACATTCCCCTGACCCTGGAAATCTGTGTCCTAAGTGCATTAAGTGGCTCCGCATATTCATCCTGCGATAAATCTTCAATAATATCTTCGGGAAGCAGTTTTTTTCCTTCAAACGTTAGTAGATACTTGAATAATTTTATTAACCTATGTTTGCTACCTATGGATTGCAAAATCGATACGTCATTGAATCGAATGTCGAAATTACCCAAGGTATATATTTCGACCATGTCCAGGCACCTCTGACTATATTTTACCCTGTGTTTTGTTCAATAAACATGGTCCCGAAATTGTTTAGATAATAATACTTAATACATTCGTAACAGGATTGTAACCTACCACTACCTTCCTCACTATATAATAGAGCTAATGATGCATAAAGGAGAGGAGACATACATGAAGATTAAAAACATTATTGCTTTAGGCTTAATTACAATATCAGTAACACTTTCAAATCCTGCAGCGGATGCAACTGCAATGCCTACAACCATTCACGAAAAGATCCAAACAACACCCGTCTCATCAGGTGTGGTCCATGAAAGAATCGAAAGATTTACACTAGGTGGCTGGTACAATATCAATGTACTGAGAATTGACCTGAATGATCAATATACATCGCTGGGTTCCTTATACCACCGGGATGGTCTTTCATCAAGAACTACTGTTAGAGGGCTGGTTGAACAAAGAAATGCTGTTGCCGGTATTAATGGTGACTTCTACAATGCAAACCCAATACCATCATCACTGGGAGTTCTTGTGGATAATGGAAGAGTATTATCTTCACCAAATAATCTGCCAACATTCTTTACTACTAGAGACAACACGGCATATATTGACTATTTCAACAAGAACATGACAATCACTAATTACAATACAGGTAATGTACTTAACATTGATACTGTCAATAAGCTCCATGCTGAATTTATTACCATCACTCTGCTGAATTCAGACTGGGGAACGAAATCCATTGGTGCAAGATTCAGAAATGATCTTCACGAGGTTCTTGTCGTTGATGGAATGGTTATGGAAAGAAGAACTGGTGGAGATGCTTTTGACATCCCTGTATCTGATAACTCATATGTACTATCTTCAAAAAGCTCAAATCTTCTCCTTTTCAATCCTGGAGATAAAGTCCAAACGGATATCAACATATCACCGGATATGGAGTCCATTAGATTTGCCATCGGTTCAGGAAGCATAGTCCTAAGGGACGGGCAGGTAACAAATACCGATTTAAATATCTCGGGAAATCAACCAAGAACGGGTCTTGGCATATCCAGAGATCAAAAGGAAGTTATTATGGTAACTGTTGATGGACGCGACACCTACTTCAAGGGAACCACTCAGGAAACTCTGGGAAACCTGATGATGGAACTTGGAGCTTATAACGGAGTTAACCTTGATGGTGGTGGTTCAACCGCTATGGCCATCAAACCCATCAATCAGGCCGTAGCTGAATTTGTCAATAAACCTACAGAACAAAGAAATGTAGTAAATGGAATCGGAGTATTCTCAACAGCGCCAAAAGGTGATATTGAGAGAATGGTTCTAGCTGTCAATTCAGAGTACGTATTCTCAGGCAGCACGACTAATTTGAAAATTCAAGGATATGATAAAAACAACAACCTTTACACAATCGATCCAGCCACTGCACAATGGTCCGTATCAAATGGCATTGGTAAGGTTGATGGAAGTACCTTCAAAGGAGTTTCACCAGGAAATGGAGAGATTAATGTCACTTATTACGGGGTTAATGCAACTGCTTCCATTAGGGTCTTGAATCCTCCTGTAGAAATAAGAACTGATCTTGAAAGCATATCTCTTTCCCCAGGCGGAACAAGAACTATCGGTTCGATTATTGGGGTTGATGAAATCGGCCGCGAGGGTAAGCTGGAAATGTCACAGGTAAGCTTTAGAACAATCGGAGATGTTGGAACAGTAAAGGACGGAGTTTTTCTAGCATCCTCAAGACCGGCTTCAGGTGCCTTGATAGTGTCTTCTGGAAATGCTTCAAAAGCAATTCCTGTATCCGTTGGAATTGTTCAGACTCCAATCACTTCCTTCGAAGAGAAGATGGATATTGGATTCTCAGGATATCCAGCAGATGTAAAAGGATCAGTCCAGGTTACAGATGAATCATTTGATGGAGAAAAAGCCATTGAAATAATATATGACTTTTCACAAGGAACTAACACCAGGGCAGCATATCTTGATTTCAAATCAACATCCAAAGGTCTCTTACTCCAAGGATCTCCACAGAAGCTTGGATTAACCGTACTGGGTGATTCTTCAGGAGTATGGTTAAGAGGAACTGTAATTGATTCAAGAGGAAACTCTTATATAATTGATTTTACAAAATCAATGGATTTCAATGACTGGAGATATTTGGAAGCTCAGCTTCCAGGAAATATATCATATCCTATAAGCCTGCAAAGAATATATGTTGCAGAAGTTAATGCAGAAAAGTTCCCTACGGGCAGAATAGTTATTGATGACCTGAAGTCATTCTCAACATTGCCAGTTGATATGTCTTCGGTACCTACATCAACCCGGGTACAGGATCCACTTCATTTGCCAGCTGAAAGCAGTGGCGTAAAAGTATCAATATACAGCGAGCCTAAAATTTCGGGTAATACACTGCTTGCAAAAGTAGTATCTTCTCACAGGCTAAAAGGCCTTACAGAATCCTTGTCCGCATCAAGTATTGGTGTGCAGGTTGGTAATATGACAAGTGAATTCAAAAGCGCAATATCGCACACTTCCACTATTAACGGTGGCAGTACCTACGGGAAGGCTCAGGCTGAAGGGGTATATGTAATTAATCTTCAGGCTCACGCAGATGGTATTAGAGCGGCAAACGGCAATCAGTGGGTTCAACTTGTTTCAGACCTGCAAAATAGAAGTGAACCCAATATAATTATTTCTGTATCAAGACCTGTTTTCGGACCAAACGGCTTTAATGATAAAATGGAAGCAGATTTGTTCCACGAGCTAATGGTAGAACAGATGGAGAACGGAAAAAATATATTTGTAGTTCAAAGTGATGGAGAAAATAGCTACACCCTGAAGGATGGAGTGAGATATCTTACTCTAACAGGAGCTAGCATCAGTACTCCTGATGACTTCTCAAATTATTCCTATGCTGAATTTATTGTAAATGGCAACAACATAACATACCAGGTGAAAACTCCTTACAACTTTAAATAAATCAAGGCAAACTAAAAAAGATCCGTTGCAATTTTAAATTGCAGCGGATCTTTTTTATCTAAATCTTGATCTGTCTGTTTCCTTCATTGTCTTTTCCAATACTTCAATTGAATCAAGTGATTTCCCTGTTCCTATTGCTACACACTCCACAGGGTTATCTGCAAGTCTTGTGTCTATTCCCGTTCTTTTCTGTATAAGCTGATCAAGACCATATAGCATTGCCCCACCACCAGTCAGATAAATTCCTGAACTACTTATATCTGAGGCAAGCTCCGGAGGTGTTTTTTCCAATACTTCGTGCACTGCTTCAACTATCTCGTTGACCGGTTCACTCAAGGCTTCCATCATGTCGATTGATGAAACTTCAATATTAAGAGGTAGACCAGTAAGAAGATTTCTTCCCTTGACTTCCATAAACTTTTCCTCTTCATAAGGATATGCGCAGCCGACTTCCATCTTAAGCTTCTCTGCAGATCTTTCACCAATCATCATGTTATATTTTTTTCTGATATATTTGATTATAGCTTCATCACACTCGTCTCCTGCTGTCTTGATTGATTTACTGACAACGATTCCACCAAGGGAAATAACAGCAACATCAGTTGTTCCTCCTCCAATGTCTACTACCATGTTTCCATTTGGCTGAGTGATATCCAACCCTGCTCCAATAGCTGCTGCAATTGGTTCTTCAATGAGGTAGGTTTTGCTTGCACCTGCTTCGTTGCTGGCTTCCATTACAGCCCTTTTCTCAACCTCGGTTATTCCACTGGGTACACAAATAATAATCCTTGGCTTAAGCCACATTCTCCCCAGTGCTTTCTGAATGAAATACTTAAGCATCCTCTCTGTTATACTGTAATCCGAAATAACTCCATCCTTCAATGGTCTTATTGCCACAATATTCCCCGGTGTTCTTCCAAGCATCTTCCTGGCTTCTTCTCCCACTGCAAGGAATTTATTGGTATACTGGTCAATTGCAACCACAGAAGGTTCCTTAAGTACTATTCCCTTGCCTTTTATATAGACAAGAACACTTGCTGTCCCAAGGTCAATCCCAACGTCAGATCTTAATGCAAACATACGCTTCCTCCTTTACTATTTTTTCAAACAAAAACAGAGGGTCCCCAAATAACGGTTATATTTTGTCTTCATAGCAACCCACTGTTGTATACTGTTTATTATCATCTAAAAGGTCTTTCTATAGATTATTGCTCCTAGATTACTGAACTTCTCCTCAATTCCATCATATCCTCTATCAATATGATAAATGTTTCCAATTTCAGTTGTACCATCTGCAACCAGCCCTGCCAATACAAGTGCTGCTCCTGCTCTAAGGTCTGAAGCTTCTGCCTTGGCACCTTTTATCTCGTCGACTCCCTGGATTATTGCTGATCTTCCTTCTATTCTTATCTGAGCCCCCATCTTTCTAAGCTCTTCAACATGCATAAATCTGTTTTCAAATACAGTCTCCATTACGGAGCTTGTACCTTCCAAAATTGTCATCAAGGCCATAAATTGAGCCTGCATATCAGTAGGAAATCCTGGATAAGGAAGTGTTTTAATGTCAATTGCTTTCAAGTTATTATTTGCAATCACCCTTATGCTGTCTTCTCCTTCTTCAACTGTGCAGCCTGCTTCCCTAAGTTTTGCTATTACAGGTTTTAAGTGGGAATTTATTACATTGTCAACCAAAACATTTCCACCACTTATTGCAGCAGCTACCATAAATGTACCTGCTTCTATTCTATCAGGGATTATTTGATGATGTGCTCCTCCCAGCTTCTTGACTCCCTTTATTTTTATTGTTGATGTACCCGCACCTTTTATGTCTGCCCCAAGTTTGTTGAGGAAGTTTGAAAGGTCTACGATTTCTGGTTCCATGGCAGCATTATCTATTACTGTTTCACCTTCTGCCATTGTTGCAGCCATCATAATGTTCTCAGTTGCTCCCACTGAAGGGAAATCAAGATATATTATATCTCCAACCAACTTGTCTGCATAAGCTCCAATATCTCCATGGTCAACACTTATCTCTGCTCCGAGGGCCTTGAATCCTTTTAGGTGAAGATCTATTGGTCTCGATCCTATTGCACAACCACCTGGCATGGAATTCTTGGTTTTTCCAAGTCTTGCAAGGAGTGGACCCATTACAAGGAATGATGCCCTCATCTTGCTCATTAGTTCGTATTTGGTTTCATAACTGTTGATATTTGAAGAATTAATCTTAAGTACGTTGTCCTCCAGATACTCAACCTTGCTTCCAAGGGACTCCAGCACTTCACACATAAGCTGTACATCTTTCAAATTTGGAACATCCTCAAGAACAATGTCCTCTGTTCCTAAAAGTGTTGCAGCCAGTATGGGTAATGCTGCATTTTTTGCTCCACTTATTCTTACTGTGCCCTTTAAAGGTGGGCTCTTCTCTACCA
The DNA here is from genome assembly GCF_049310905.1 of Gudongella sp. DL1XJH-153. Taxonomy (NCBI): domain Bacteria; kingdom Bacillati; phylum Bacillota; class Tissierellia; order Tissierellales; family Tissierellaceae; genus Gudongella; species Gudongella sp. DL1XJH-153. Next base: position 56,289 of record NZ_JBMEMN010000005.1, on the reverse strand, counting down.
ATATCTTTTCCAAAAAATCTCCCCCTATACGATGCGAGAATCAACTTCAGTGCTATCTATCTAAATACAAATTTTAAATTGTCTGAATTTACACAATTCCACTAACTTCTACATTATATCATTTATATTAAAAAAATGCATCATAAAACACTCCATTTTCAATGTTTTGGAGTGTTTTATTCTTATTGTCCATTTCCTGGCCTATTTTACTCTGATGTCAAAACTAATGTGACAAAACATCCAATGTTATTATTAAAAGCCGAGCATCTAAAGAAAATCTACTTTAATTATCTGAGAAATCCTCGGAAACGATTTTTATCGGACCGCTCACGGCCGCTTGGCCAGGTAATGTCCTCAAAAATGTTTCCTTCAGCTTTCTTTTAAAACTAATGCTACTAACATCCTAATTAAATCTTTTAATTGTGAATTGTGAATTTAGAACTGTGAACTGTGAACTGTGACTTATCTTACCATTTTCTGCAATACATCCACTATCTTCTCAGACGCTGTACCGTCTCCATAAGGATTGACTGCCTTAGCCATCCTATGGTATTCTTCCTCGTCCTGAAGCAGCTTTAAGAGGTTATTATACACTCCTAGATAGCTTGTTCCCACAAGCTTCGCCGTACCCGCCTCTACTCCTTCAGGTCTTTCTGTTTCCTCCCTGATTACAAGAACGGGTTTGCCCAAGGCAGGAGCCTCTTCCTGAAGTCCTCCTGAGTCTGTTACAACAAGAGCTACCCTTGCCATTAGATTTGTAAAAGGTGCATAATCAAGTGGTTCTGTAAGTGAAACCTTGGGATTGTTTCCAAGGATTCTATCCGCTATTTCCCTTACCTTTGGATTCAGGTGAACTGGAAATACAACATGCACATCATCGAAGCCTTCTATGGCATCTCTTACAGCCGTAAATATGTTTTCCATCGGCTCTCCAAGATTTTCTCTTCTGTGGCTGGTCATAAGTATTACTCTCTTATTTTGGAAATCTATTCTATTCAGTCTCTCATCCTCAAATTCATAGTCATCCTTGACTGCATATTTAAGGGCATCGATAACAGTATTTCCAGTAATAAATATTTTTTCATCAGAGTAGTCTTCCTTTAGAAGATTTTCCCTGTTCTTTTCAGTAGGTGCAAAATGAAAGTCTGCCATTACACCGGTAAGCTTTCTATTTGCCTCTTCGGGGTAGGGCGAGTATAGATTACCACTTCTTAGTCCTGCTTCAACGTGTCCAATTCTTACTTTCTGATAAAATGCAGCAAGCGCTCCTGCAAATACCGTTGTAGTATCACCCTGAACCAAAAGCACATCTGGTTTTTCCTTCTTGATTACATCCTCAAGGCCTTTTAGGGCATTGGTTGTAATATCAGTCAGGGACTGTCCTGGTTTGAATATATTAAGATCGTAATCAGGCTTAATTCCGAACAGGTCAATTACCTGGTCCAGCATTTCCCTATGCTGAGCCGTTATGCAGATCACCTGTTCAACGCCTTCTCTTTTTTCCAAAGCCTTAATTACAGGTGCCATCTTGACACCTTCGGGTCTAGTTCCAAATACTGTCATCACTTTCATCTATCCAAATCCTCCTTACGTGCCTTTGAAGAAAACAATCCAAGTTTTTTTGCAAATATAATTGCGATCACAAACATAACTGCAGACAAATAAACAGCCTGACTACTGTTTGCTTTTGAGACCAGTACTGCGAAAAGCCCAAATACTCCTGATATGCCATAGAGTATCAATACTGTTTTTTTCTGTGAAAAACCTCTTTCAAGAAGTCTGTGGTGAAGATGGCTCTTATCTGCTGCCATGATAGACTGGCCGCTTAAGAGTCTTCTGAATATGGCAAAGGTAGTGTCAAAAATTGGTACTCCAAGAATTATGATAGGTACAAGCATCGCAATTGTTGCAACGCTTTTCATTACACCCTCGATGGATATAATTGCCAGCATAAATCCAAGGAACAAGGCTCCCGTATCACCCATAAATATTTTTGCTGGGTTAAAGTTAAATGGAAGAAAACCTAAGCAAGCTCCTGATACAAGTGCAGCCAGTATTGCTATTTCATTCATTTCCAGCTTTAATGCCACAAATGTAAAGGACAGAGCTGAAATAAGTGCGACTCCTCCTGCAAGTCCATCCAAACCATCTATGAGGTTCAGTGTATTTGTTATGCCTACAATCCAGAACAGGGTAAGAGGTATTCCAATCCAGCTGAGATAAAGAATTGGATTCCCATCTGTGAAGGGATTTGTTATAAAATCAACCTGAACTCCCCCCCATATAACTATTCCTGCTGCCAGCAGCTGATAGAAAAGTTTTTCCTTTGGAGTGGTCCCCTCAATATCATCTTTAAGTCCTGATATCAGAATGATTGTAGCCCCAACAAAAATTGACATAAAATCCTTGGTTTTTGGTAAAAATACAAACATTCCCACAACAATAGCAAGATACATTGCGACTCCGCCGATCAAGGGCATGGGGTCCTTATGTACTCTTCTATCATCCTTGGGAATATCAATCGCTCCTATTTTAGGAGCTAATCTTATTACAAATGGTGTGGCCGCAAATGCTATTACAGCTGCGACCACAAAAGGTATCCATATTGTTTCCATGGTGTAATTCTCCTAATCTGGTATTATCTAGATTCTATCCAACTGTTATATATAAGTCAAACAATAAAGGGTGACAATAGTGTTACAACGATTCTGCAAAAATCAGTAAAAGGCAGTTTAGAACTGCCTTTTCACATTATTTTGTACCAAACAGTCTGTCTCCCGCATCTCCAAGACCGGGAACAATATATGCGTGATCATTAAGCTTCTCATCTAATGAAGCTAGATATATATCAACATCTGGTGCTGATTTTTGAACTGCTTTTACTCCCTCGGGAGCAGCTATAAGACAAACCAGTTTGATATTCTTGGCTCCGCTCTTTTCCAAAAACTTAATTGCAGAAATCGCTGATACTCCCGTTGCAAGCATTGGGTCCAGAACAATAAGATCTCTTTCAGCAACATCCTGTGGAAGCTTGCAGTAATATTCAACAGCCTGAAGTGTTTCAGGGTCTCTATATAATCCTACGTGTCCCACTTTTGCAGCAGGTATCAAGCTCAACATTCCATCAACCATTCCCAGCCCTGCTCTTAGAATTGGAATCAATCCCACTTTCTTTCCTGCAATAATTGGGGACATCATAGTTGTAATTGGCGTTTCAATCTCTATGTCCTGAAGAGGAAAATCCCTCGTTACCTCATATGCCATCAGGGTTGATATTTCAGTTACAAGCTCCCTGAAATCCTTTGACCCCGTATTTTTGTCTCTTAACATTGTCAATTTGTGCTTTATCAATGGGTGATCCATTACCACTACTTTCGACATAACATCGCTCCCTTCATTTTCATCCTAGTAATTATATCACAATCAACCTTCGATTTCAGCAATTTTGTTAACTCTTCTTTCGTGTCTTCCTCCTTGGAATTCACTTTTCAAGTAAGTTAAAAGTATCTCTTTTGCCAAGTCTACTCCAAGAACTCTCCCGCCCATGGCAATAACATTTGCATCGTTGTGCTCTCTGCTCATTCTTGCTGAGAAGACATCTCCACAAAGAGCAGCTCTTACTCCCTTGACCTTGTTCGCTGATATGGATATTCCTATCCCTGTTCCACAGATAACAACTCCCTTGTCGATTTCTCCAGCCGCTACAGCTTCACCAACTGATCTTCCGAAATCAGGGTAATCCACAGATTCTTTATTGTTTGTTCCAAAGTCTCTAACCTCATATCCGTTTTCTTCCATAAACTTTTTCATTTCTTCCTTAAGATCAAATCCAGCATGATCACTTCCAATTCCAATAATCATATTTTAAATCCTCCTATTAATCCATTCTATCCAAAATCTTTTCAATAGCTTCCTCAAGCTGACTTCTTACGACTTCATACACTTCTGCAGGTCCACCAAAGGGGTCATCTACATCAATATCCTCTCCAGAGGCATAATCATATAGAAGATAGACTTTATCATTCATCTGGGGATACCTTGTGAGAAGATTCCTCTTATGTGATCTGGTCATAACCAGAATCAGGTCTGCCCAATCCATCAACTCCTTACTCAAAAATCTGGATTTGTGGTTGGATAATCCTCCTCTGCTTTTCATTGCTTTTCTGGCTTCCTCACTTGCCCTATCTCCATCAATTGCAAATATTCCAGCTGAAGAAACCTCTATATCCTTGTTTTTCTTTTTTGCCTCATCCCTTAGAATCGACTCTGCCATTGGGCTTCGGCAAGTGTTTCCAGTACATACGAATAATACTTTCATAGCTCCTCCTAAAGGTAAATTCTGTTTCCTCCGGCTGCTTTAAAAAGACGGTTCATAATTGCCATTCCAATTTGATCCTCTTCCACTGATTCACAAAGAATTATGTCAACATCCATCTCATCAAGTTTTCTAATTGCATCAAACAGACCATGGGCGATGGTATTTTTATCCATTGATGATCCCATTACCACAATGTTTTTTTCTGGATATCTATGTTGATTCTCCTCTGTTACAAGCAGCCCAACTTTTTTTCCTTCAGCTTCATCTTTTCTTGCTCTTTCAAGAATTTCTCCAACTACCTTGTCTCCATCGCCAGAAAATAAAATCATTAAGGCTTTTGGAGCGTAGTGCCTGTATTTCTGTCCTGGTGACTTGGGAGTGACATGATCCCCGGTTCCTTCGAGCAACCCTGGATCAATTATTACCTGAGGAAGAAACTCTCTTAGATCTTCAAGAGTTACTCCTCCTGGTCTCAGTATCATAGGCACATCCTCTGTAAGGTCCAATACTGTTGACTCAAGCCCTACCCCGGTTTCTCCACCATCAATTATCATGGCTATCTTCCCATCCATATCCTGGATCACATGGGAAGCTCTTGTTGGACTTGGTCGCCCTGATGTATTCGCTGAAGGCGCAGCTATTGGAGTATTTGATTTCTTTATTAGTTCCAGTGCGATTGGATGACTGGGCATCCTTATTGCTACTGTATCCAGTCCTGCAGTTATTATACCCGGTACAATATGAGTCCTCTTAAACAGTATCGTCAAAGGGCCCGGCCAGAATTTGTCCATACAAAGATATGCATCTTTTGGAATTTCAACGATGAGTCTTTTTAGCATCTCCAATGAATCCACATGAAGTATCAGTGGATTATCCTGGGGTCTTCCCTTGGCTTGAAAGATTTTTTTAACTGCCTCTTCGTTAAGGCCGTCAGCTCCCAGACCATAAACTGTTTCTGTTGGAAATGCAACCACTTCCCCTGATCTTATAAGATCCGCTGCATCTTCCATATCGCTGGCCTGACTAATAAGATCCTTTATTTTGATATGTTTTGTCTCCATTACTCTTCCTCATTTCAATAATCTCAAAAATAAAAGAGGGTTTCCCCTCTTTAGCTGATTTCCTGCATTTTTTCTGCCTGGTCTGATGTTATCAAAGCATCTATCATTTCATCCAGATCTCCATCCACAAAATTGTTCAGCTTATACAGAGTCAGATTAATTCTATGATCACTCACTCTTCCCTGAGGGAAGTTGTAAGTTCTGATCCTCTCAGACCTGTCTCCGGTTCCTACCTGTCCCTTCTTCATCTGTGCAAGCTCTGCATTTTGTTCTGACAACTCACGATCATACAGTTTTGTCTTAAGGATTTTAAGTGCCTTGTCCTTATTTTTCAGCTGGCTTTTTTCATCCTGACAGGATACAACTATTCCCGTTGGAATATGTGTCATCCTTACAGCGGAGTCAGTTGTATTAACAGACTGCCCGCCGTTTCCTGAGGATCGGAATACATCAATTTTTAAATCTCCCTGATTTACTTCTATATCAATATCTTCAGCTTCGGGAAGAACTGCCACAGTTACTGTGGATGTGTGAATCCTTCCACTTGACTCTGTCTCTGGAACCCTTTGAACCCTGTGAACACCTGATTCATACTTTAGTCTTGAATAAGCTCCCTTTCCCTTGATCATAAAGATTACTTCCTTGTATCCACCAATTCCAATTTCATTGGTGTTCATTATTTCAACCTTCCAGTTGTTTCTTTCAGCAAATCTCAAATACATTCTAAAGAGAACACCTGCAAACAAGGCAGCCTCATCTCCACCAGCTCCGCCTCTGATTTCTACGATTACATTCTTGTGGTCATTGGGGTCCTTGGGAATAAGCATAATCCTGATATCTTCTTGAATTTTTTCAAGTTTCTCCTCTTGTTCCCAAACTTCTTCCTTAACCATATCTCGCATTTCATCATCCATCTTGTCATGAAGCATGGCTTTCGCTTCTTCAAGCTCTTGCTTTATCTTTACGTACTCTTTGTACTTATTGACAATAGGCTCAATATCAGACTGTTCCTTCATAACCCTTTGCCATTCTTCCCTGTCATTATTGATAAGTTCAGGGTCCATTGTCTTTTGCACCAGTTCCTTATATTTATCTTCCAAAAAATTCAGTTTGTCAAACACATTAAAAACCTCTCTTCATTTTAATCATTTACACATGTATCCATATTACTATTATATAATTATTTTATCCATTTTACAAGTCGGCTACGCTAACGCTCCTTGTTCTCCTCAAAAGGCCAGTATAATCTATGATAAATCACAGAGGACAAGGCTCCGATAACAATAATCCATATTGGATTCAGACCGGTAAATACAACCAGCAATACCGTTGCAATTGATGAAAAAAGCTTTATATAGGTCTTTCTGGAATTGATCCACATCTTATATACTGCCGATAATATCAAAGCTACAATTGCAGGTCTTATTCCCATAAATATGCTGTCCACAAATGCATTGTTTCTAAACCTGAAAAAATATACGGCAATAAGCAAGATAATGATAAAGGAGGGAAGAATTGACCCCAAGGCAGAGGCAACAGCACCACCAAAACCTTTTATCCTGTATCCTACATATATGCTTGTATTAAGTGCTACTGAACCCGGAGATGCCTGTGCAAGGGCTATGGCATCCATGTACTCCTCTTCACTTATAAGCTCCTTTGTCTCGACCAGCTCCCTCTGAATAATTGGAAGCATTGCATATCCTCCCCCAAAGGTAAAGGCGCCGATTTTGAAAAATGTTGCAAATAGATTGAAAAACATGCCTTCACCCCCTAAAACAAAATTGCTCCCAAAGCACCTGCAAGAATAATCCCAAATATTGGGTTGAAATCCCTGAAGGCAACCAGAACAAACAGTAAAATAGCAATAAGTACGGATTTTAGATCAACAAATGTATTCCCACCCACACTAACTGCAGCAGATGCAATAAGTCCAAGTACAACCGGTCTGATCCCTTTGAATATCCAGTTTACATAAGGTGATTTTTTAAATCTCTGTACAAAGACAAATATCAAACTCATTATGATAAATGATGGTAGAACCACTCCTATTGTAGCTACAGCGGATCCAACAAATCCAGCTACCTTGTACCCAAGAAAGGTGGCTGAGTTGATTGCTATTGGTCCTGGTGTCATTTCTGCTATGGCGAGGATATCAATATATTCAGGCGTTGTTATCCAACCGTGAACCTCCACAACCTCCTCTTCAATAAGAGGCAGCATGGCGTATCCACCTCCAAAGCTAAATGCACCGATCTTTATAAACGATATGAATAATTGCAATAAAGTCATCAAACCTAACACATCCTTTATGCCTTGCCAGCCACGACCCTGTTTCTGCTCTCCAGGTCATCCTTGACAATGACATCTCCAAATCCTTCTTTCCTCATTATCTCTGAAACTGCATCTCCCTGATCATGACCAATTTCATAGGCAAGGAGTCCCCTCTTTTTTAAGTATCCTTTGGATTCTTGGGTAATCCTTCTATAGAAGTCAAGACCATCCTTTCCTCCAAAAAGAGCTGTTTCAGGCTCAAATCCCCCAACCTCAGATTGCAGTTCTTTTTTATCCCCCTCAGGGATATATGGTGGATTTGAAACTACAATATTGAAATACTCACTCCAATGCTCACCTTCAAAAGGAGAAAAAAGGTCTCCTTTAAAATAAGTTGCATTATGGAGTCCGAGTCGTTCCATATTTCTTTTGGCAAGTGCAAGAGGCTTGTCGTAAAAATCAACTCCGTACACTTTTGATTTTGGACATAATTTAGCTATGGCAAGGGATATTGCCCCACTGCCGATGCCAATATCAAGAAGCGTGAACTCATCGTCTCCAAAGTTCTCTCTTATATAATCAAGAAGATACTCTACAAGAATTTCCGTATCTCCTCTTGGAATCAATACCCCTTCAGACACTTCCAGTTCCATTCCCATAAACTCCTGGGTTCCAAGAAGGTATTGAAGAGGATACCCAGCAACTCTCTTTTGAATCCAGCTTCTGAACTCCTGGATGATTTGCTCAGAAACCTCTCTATCCCCATAAGCATACAGATAAGACTTATCCACCTCCAGTAATCTGGATAGAATAAGTCTCACCTCTAGCTGTGGGTTTGAATATTGTATATTGCGAAGGTTTTCGATACCTTCATTAAGAAGCTGGTCTATTACCACCTGTCTGCCTCCTTGTCCTCCGGTATAACGGCCAAGAGGGACTGGATTGCAACCTCAATCTGTGATTCATCCGGCTCTTTTACAGTTGCATACTTCTGAATCATAAGGCCAGGATAACTTAATGCATAACACAGTCTTGAATCGCTTCTTCCAATAAATCTATTTATTTCATATGATATCCCAGCTATAACTGGGAACATTAAAACTCTGGTCAAAACTCTCATAACTGGATTTGGCCAGCCAAAGAAAGAAAGGACTACAATACTTACCGCCATAACCATAAAAAGGAAACTTGTACCACATCTTGCGTGAAGAATTGGAAACCTCTTAACATTCTCAACGGTCAGTTCCATTTCATTTTCATAGCAGTGAATGCTTTTATGCTCAGCACCATGGTACTGGAAAACCCTCTTTACATCATCCAGTTTTGAAACCCAGACTACATAAAGCAGGAATATTGATATTCTGATTATACCTTCAATCAGATTCAATACTATCGTATTCTGGATGCTGCCTTTAAGGAAATTGGTAATTATATTTGGCAATACCATAAATATACCAATTGTCAATGTTATTGATAGTACAACTGCCAATGCCATTTCTACATCCTGAGCCTTGTCCTTGAATATCTTCTGGGTGATGGTCTTTTTGGGATTTCCATCCTTGTCCAGAGTCTGTTCGTCCTCGAAAAACTCAGCAGAATACAAAAGAGCACCTGTACCGATCTTTAAAGCTTCAATAAGACCGACCATCCCCCTAATAAAAGGAAGGCCTAATATCTTGTACTTCTTGGCAACTGATTTTATTGGGTTCACCTTAAGCTCAATTTCCTTGTTAGGCTTTCTTACTGCAATGGCAATTTTTTCAGGACCCCTCATCATAACGCCCTCGATTATTGCCTGGCCTCCGATTGAAGTCTTGTGCTTAACATTTATTTGGTCAATTTTTGTCTTTGACATAAGTTCACTTCCTCAAAAAAATAAAGGTTAGGTGCACATGCAACTAACCCAGTTGGTAAAGAAATTAATCCTCGATTTGATATTTCTTCTTGAATTTCTCTACACGTCCACCACGTTCCATGAACTTTTGCTTACCAGTAAAGAATGGATGGCACTCTGAACAGATTTCTACCCTTAGTTCGTCCTTTGTTGAGCCAGTTGTGAATGTGTTTCCACAAGCACAGGTTACTGTCACCTCTTTATATTCTGGATGGATATCTTTTTTCATCTCATTTCACCTCACTTCGATTTCGAGTATCTATAATTTTAGTCACTCTGCGATATAACCACTAAATTATAGCATATGATGATACAAATTTCAACTTTAAAGATTACTTCATTTAAACTTTTTTTGAGTTATCCTATAGCTTGTTTCTCATCTGATCAATAAATTCCATATTGTTTTTTGTCTGTACCAGATTCGCTATGAAAGCCTCTGTTACATCCTGTGTACTGCTGTTGCCAAGTGCTTTTCTCAATGCCCAAACTGTCTCAAGCTCCTTCTGGGTCATTATAAGGTCTTCTCTTCTGGTTCCCGACTTGTAGATATCTATTGCAGGGAAGATCCTCTTCTCTGAAAGTTTTCTGTCCAAATGCACTTCCATATTTCCTGTACCCTTGAATTCCTCAAAAATAACATCATCCATACGGCTGCCTGTCTCCACAAGTGCTGTTGCAAGTATTGTAAGGCTCCCGCCTTCCTCCATCTTTCTGGCTGCACCAAAAAATCTCTTGGGCTTGTGAAGAGCTCCCGGGTCAAGCCCTCCTGAGAGAGTTCTTCCCGTTGCCGGGATTGAAAGGTTATATGCTCTTGCCAGTCTTGTGATACTGTCAAGAAGAATTACAACGTCCTTGCCATGCTCAACAAGTCTCTTGGCTCTTTCAAGTACAATTTCAGCTACTTTTGTATGGTTCTTTGGGAGCTCGTCAAAGGTTGAATACACAACATCTCCTTTGACAGACCTTTTCATGTCAGTAACCTCTTCAGGCCTTTCATCTATTAATAGTATTATTATCTCCACTTCAGGATGATTTTTTGCAATACCGTTTGCAATCATCTTCAACAGGGTTGTCTTTCCTGCCTTGGGGGGTGCAACTATCATACCTCTCTGACCCTTTCCGATTGGAGCTACAAGGTCAATCATCCTTGTTGCATATTCTCTGCCCTCGGTCTCCAGCTGAAGCCTTTCTATTGGATAAATGGGTGTCAGGCTGTCAAAGTCTGGTCTGTTTATTGCAGTTGCAGGAGGCAAATCATTGACTGCCTTTATAAATAGCAAGGCATTGAATTTCTCATTTGATTTTGGAGGTCTGGTAATTCCAGTTACCTTGTCACCTGTCTGAAGCCTGAACCTTCTAATCTGGGAAGGCGATATGTAAATATCATCATCCCCTGAAAGGTAGTTGTCCCTTCTTAAGAAGCCATAGCCATCCATGTGCATCTCGAGGATTCCTTCAGCAATATCCTTTTCGTCCAGGCTTTCCATTTCCTCTGAAGCATTGTCTGAAAGGTCACCAGTAACCGCAATGTCATCCGCAACCAATTCTTTTTCAACATCCTTCGCCTTTTCTGGTTCTTTGTTGCTTATGGCCTGGATCAGTTCATCCTTTTTCATTTTGTAGTATCCCGGGATGCCGTAAGCTTTTGCGATTTCCTTTAATTCTGATAATTTTTTCCCATCAAGTATCTCCTGACTCAAAATTACACCTCACCTCATGATTAATAGTACAACCTTATGTATTATACAATTCAACCACACACAAAACCTTGCTGAACAAGGTTAGCTTGGTTGATATGTTTTTTTAAATAATCTCGGGAATATTTTCTGTAAGTGATTCGAGAAATGATTGTACGAAGATTGTTCAAGAATAATTATATCATATTTTTAGCTAAAACAGAAGAAGTAAAACAAGCATTATAGCTACCATGCTGCAATGGAACTGTCCGCTCTTTTTTCTGTAGCTCCACACAATGGTCCTTTCTGGTCCCTGATAATAATCTGGCCCCTTCCAAAAAAGGATCTATCTTCATCAATCACTATCCTGTGTCCCTTCTTCTCAAGTCCCTCTCTGATGTCCTTAGGAAAGTCCTTCTCAACGTGTACGTCTTTTCCTCCTGTCCACTGCCATCTAGGTGAATCCAAGGCACTTTGTGGGTTCATTCCATGATCAATCATGTTCGTGACAAGTTGCACATGGCCCTGTGGCTGCATATATCCACCCATAAGTCCAAATGGTCCAACCGGTCTTCCATCTCTTGTTATAAAACCAGGGATTATTGTGTTGTATGGTCGTTTTCTTCCCGCCAATACATTTGGGCTGTTTCTGTCCATAGAAAAATCATATCCCCTATTGTTAAGGGATATTCCAGTTCCTGGAACAACAAGTCCTGACCCAAAGCCCCTGTAGTTGCTTTGAATAAATGAAATCATGTTGCCATTCCCATCAGCAGCGGCCAAATATACGGTCCCTCCCTGCCCAGGATTGTGGCATTCCGGCAATCTGGCCACCTTACCTATTCTATCTGCACATTTCTGTCCATAGTTGCCTTCAATAATCTGCTTCCAGTCATCAGTGCAATATCTGGGATCACCTACAAGAGACATTCCATCTTCAAATCCAATTTTCATTGCTTCTATTGTATTGTGTATTGAATCTGTATTGTAGGTTGAATCCGATTTTATGTTCTCAAGTATATCCAAGGCTAAAAGTACCGTTACCCCCTGTCCGTTGGGTGGAAGCTCCCATATATCGTATCCTCCATAGCTTTTGCTCAATGGTTTGACCCATTCCGGACTGAATTCCACCATATCCTCCAAGGTCATTACTCCACCAGCATTTATTATAAATGAAGTGATTTTCTCGGCGAGCGCACCTTTGTAAAAGTCATTTCCATTGGTTTCTGAAATTATTTTTAGTGTATTTGCCAAGTCCTGGTTTTTCGACAGCTCCCCCGGCAAAGGAGCTCTTTCATCTTTTCCGAAGCTTTTAAACCAGTGGGAAAAACAGTCCTCAGTATTTATTTTTTTCTGGAGTTCATACGCCTTTTTCCAGCTCATTGATATCACAGGTTGGATGCAGTGTCCTTCTTCTGCAAGGATAATCGAAGGCTGCAATACCTCCTCAAGGGTAAGATTTCCAAATCGTTCGATGATGGCCTTCCATGAAGCTACAACGCCTGGAACCATTACAGGCAATGGTCCATATTTAGGGACATTTTGTAGTCCAAGATTCTCGATATAATCAATTGTAAGGTCTTTAGGCGAATACCCACTTCCATTTAAGCCATATATCTCTCCATCAGAATATAGTATGGCAAAGGCATCCGAACCTAAACCACAACCAGTTGGTTCAACAACAACAAGAGCGGCAGCTGCTGCAACGGCTGCATCAAAAGCGTTCCCTCCGGATTTCATTATATCCAGACCGGCCTGGGAAGAGTAGGGATTGGTGGTTGCTACCATTCCCCTTCCACTATACACCAAACTTCTCTGGGAATTAGAATTATATTCAAGAGGATCGAATTTCATTTGTGACACTCCCTTTTTCAAATCTGAAAAATAGATACCCAATCGGATACCTATTCTACAGATCTATCTATTTTACCTCAAGTGGCTTAAGTCCAAGAATCTCTCTGGCTTCTGCCGGAGTAGCGATTTCTCTTCCAAGCTCATTTGCGATTCTAACTACTTTTTCTACCATTTCGCCGTTTGATTTTGCAAGAACTCCCTTGGAAATATATGTGTTGTCCTCAAATCCAACTCTTACATTTCCTCCCATTGCTATTGTGATTGCTGCAATTTGAAACTGGTTTCTTCCTATTCCTGCAGCTGTCCATGTTGATCCCTGTGGAATGCTGTCTACCATAAACGCGAGGTCTCTTGCAGTTGCAGCCATCTGAACTCCAAGTACAAAATCAAAGTGCATCGGTGCCTTAATAAAACCTTGCTTGTGGAACTTGATTGCGTAGTCGATCATTCCCTTGTCAAATACTTCGATTTCAGGTTTGATGTCTCTTTCAATCATTAGCTTTCCAAAGTTCTTAATTGTATTTTCAGTGTTGACAAATATTTCATCCCCACCAAAATTAAGTGTTCCACAGTCAAGAGTTGCCATTTCAGGATGCAGCTCTGTTGGTTGAAGTCTTTCTTGATCAGTCATCCCAACAGCTCCACCTGTGGAAGGCTGGATGATAACATCCGGACATCTTCTTCTGACTTCATCCATGCATTCCTTGAATCGTTCCTTGTCTTGAGTTGGAGTTCCATCATCCTCCCTTACATGAAGATGGATTATACTTGCACCAGCCTTGTATGCCGATTCAGCTTCCCTTCCTATTTCTTCCACCGTATATGGTATGTTGGGATTGTGCTCCTTGGTAACCTCCGCTCCGCTTATCGCAGCGGTTATAATAAGTTTTTCCATTCTACTATCGCCCCCCGTTTTAATCAATTCTCAGTTCATACCCCCTCGATGAATTCCAACGAAATCATAGACTCCCAGGAATTCTATCGTCGGGCACTCATGACATCGCCTTTTAGAAAGTCGACGGGAACATTTTTGAAGACATTACCTGGCCAAGGTTTTAGCCGCTTGTGCCCGGCGATAGAAATATCCAAAAATCTTCGATTTTTGTGATATTTCATCGAGGGGGTATGAGCGGTCCGATAAAAATCGTTGCCGAGGCTTTCAATTGTGCATTGTACATCGAGAATTATGAATTGTCATTTCTACTTCCTCTTCTTATCCTTTGTCACTACACATGTTCCTTCAGCTCTTGCCACAACTATCGGCTCATCAAGGAAATCACAGGCTGAATCGTTGATATCCGGTCTAGGAACGATTACTTTTCTGGCTTCAAACTTCATCTTCCTTGATGAATTGCCCACATGGATTATTTCGCCAACCGCCTCTATGTAATCACCTGCATATACTGGTGCAGTGAATTCAACCATATCATACGCAACAAATAATCCCTCGTCTCCATCGTGTCTTATAAGCAGCTCAGTAGCAACATCTCCGAACAATCCAAGCATCCTTGCTCCGTCAACAAGATTTCCACCGTAGTGTGCATCGTGGGCACTCATTCTCATTCTGATCATTACCTTATCCATTGAAAAATCCCCCTTTTACATTGTTTGTCTTAAGTATAACACAATCCTGAGAACTAAACTACTGAAAACGCTCATTTTCAAGAGAGCAGCGTAATATTGAAGAAAAGGGTTGAATCTGTTATTATTGAGGTATATATAAATAGTACATAACATTGAAATTGAGCTAGATTTACTTACAAATAAGGGAGGACTGACTATGAAACTTAAGGGTAATGCATTGGTAGCACAAGGTGGTGGACCGACTGCCGTAATAAATCAATCACTGGTTGGGGTTGTCCTTGAAGCAAGGAAATTCCCACAGGTTGAAAAAATCTACGGTGCACTTCACGGTGTTTCAGGAATTATCAACGAAGAGCTTATTGACCTTACACAGGAAACCACCAATAATTTTGAAAAAATCGCCAGAACGCCTGCAGCTGCTTTGTTCTCTACAAGAGACAAGCCGGATGATGAATACTGCAACAAGATTTTCAAGGTCTTGGAAGCACACAATATCAGATTCTTCTTCTATATTGGTGGAAATGATTCAGCTGATACAGTGAAAATAGTCAACCAAAAAGCCATGGAATCAGGGTATGAGTTAAGGGCGATACATATACCAAAGACAATTGACAACGACCTTTTGGTAAATGATCACTGTCCAGGCTATGGATCTGCTGCCCGCTTTGTAGCGCAGGCATTTATAGGAATCAACCTTGATGTTAGATCATTGGGTGGTGTTTATATTGGAATTGTAATGGGAAGGAATGCAGGTTTCCTTACAGCAGCAGCCTCAATGGCACAGAAATATCCAGATGATGGACCGCATCTGATCTATCTTCCTGAAAGGCCTTTTATAATGGACAGCTTCCTGGCTGATGTAAAGAAGGCCTATGAAGAGCATGGCAGGTGCATAGTAGCGGTTTCAGAGGGAGTTATTGATGAAAATGGAACTCCAATTATTGCAACACTACAGGAAAAAGTCGAAAAAGACAGCCACGGGAACATACAGCTTTCAGGTACAGGAGCATTGGGTGATCTGCTTGCCAATACAATAAAGGATAGACTTGGCATAAAAAGAGTGCGAAGTGATACCTTTGGATATCTACAAAGATCCTTTATAGGCTGCGTTTCCGATGTTGACCAGCAGGAAGCAAGGGAAGTCGGTGAAAAGGCAGCACAGTTTGCACTTTGGAACAATGTGGATGGCTCAGTCACTATCCACAGAACCGGAATATACTCAGTGGACTACCAGCTTTCACCTCTTTCAGAAGTGGCCAAGTTCACAAAATCCATGCCTAATGAATTCATTAATGAGGCAGGAAACCATGTAACTGAAGCGTTCAAGTACTATTTACTGCCACTTCTTGGATCAGACATGCCGCAGGCTCAAAGAATAAGAGCCCCAAAGGTGGAGAAAAAATTAAACAGATAGCTTGTTATTTAAGATTGCAGGAAAGACCTGCAATCTTTTTTTTGTTCCATTTTAAACATTTTGTAACTACTATTTCTCTCCAATGTGGTAGACTTTAATTGTCAAAAGAGGAGGTGTATTAACCTGGATGATTTTATTAGACTAAATAACATAAAAAAAATATATCGAATGGGCGATGAAAAAATAAAAGCCCTTGATGATGTCAGTCTCTCCATAGAAAAAAGGGAATTTATTTGCCTTATTGGAACATCAGGCTCTGGAAAAAGCACTCTCCTAAATATGATGGCAGGATTGGAAAAACCAACAAAGGGAGAAATTATCGTAAACAACCACCATCTGGAGAAGATGAATGAGCGTCAGCTTACAAAATTCAGGCAGCTTAATGTTGGCTTTGTATTCCAATCGTACAACCTTATACCAACCCTTACAGCCCTTGAAAACGTTAGTCTGGTGCTAACCTTCAAAGGAATATCCAAGTCCAGCAGAGAAAGGGCTGCAGCTAAAATGCTAAAAAACGTAGGACTTGGAGACAGACTCCATCATAAACCTTCTGAAATGAGTGGGGGCCAGCAGCAGAGGGTAAGCATCGCCAGAGCATTTGTTGGCAATCCACGTATTGTATTTGCAGATGAGCCTACCGGGAACCTTGATACCAAAACGACCTTTGAGGTTATGGATCTAATTACCGGCATGGCAAAGGATTTTAATCAAACTCTGGTAATAGTAACCCATGATGTTGAAATCTCAGACTACGCCAATAGAATTGTGCATCTTCGGGATGGAAATATCGAAAAAATCGAGACACAAGAAACTCACAAGGAGGAAACAGAATAAATGAAACGGTTATTAAGCAGCTTCTTAGCAATGGTTATGATATTTACAATTCTTCCTGCAACTGTATTTGCAACAGGAGAGGGATTCTTTGACAAGCCTGATCTAATTATGGTCAGTCCCAATACCTTTACCGGAGAGCCAGGAAAAGACCTTGAGCTAGATATAAGAATCAAGAACAGCAATGGATATGAGGATGCAATTGATGTAACTGCGACTCTTTATTCCGATTCCTCTGGTATGGTTCTTGTGGATGGTAAGAGCTACAGAGAAGAAAATGTTATCAAATCAAGCGATACAGAAAATTTCAGCTTTGATGTGGAAATAAACAATAACGCTCCTGACAACACTTACTCAATGGATTTAAGGGTTGTGTATTATGATAATCTTGGAGAAAAGTACACTTTAAGTGAAAGGATAAACATCAGGGTCATTCAGGATGATACCACGCCTGATCTTATTGTCTCAAGAACAGATGTTATGCCAAATGCTACTTTAAATCCTGGAGATCCTGTTGTAGTTGGGTTTGAATTGTCAAACCTGGGCGAAGGACCCGCAAGAAATATTACCATTGGCCTCCCTGGGCTCTCAGAAGAATCACTGATACTTGCAAATGGACTCAGCATCCAGAGAATCCCAGATATCTCAGGAGGAAGAAAAGGCTATCTTTATTTTGAACTGCAGGCATCAAATACAATCAGGTCCGGCAATCACGAGATGATGGTTCAAATTACCTACAGAGATACAGACAACAACATTGTCGAATCCCAGCAATACTTTTCATTCCAGGCTACCAAAAATGATGAAAGAGCTTCAAAGCTTGTCATAGAAAACCTGAAGTACCCAACTGGAGCCCTGGGACAGAACCGAGAGGTTAAAGTGACCTTTGATATAAGAAATCAGGGGCAATCATCCGCTAAGAATGTTGAAGTAAAGGCAACAAGTCAGGATGAAAGCGGTCTTGTTCCTAAATCTCTTGGAATAACCAAGACTCAGGAGATTCAGCCTGGAGAAGTCCAGTCATTTCAGTTTCTCTTTGTTACGACAAGAACCGGTCAAACGAGAAACTACCCGATTGAAGTAACAGTGGACTACACAGATGAATTGGTAGAGCCGGCATCGAGAGAATCCTTGACGCACATGATAGGAGTATTCCTTAACGCTCCAGATGAAAATGCAAACCAGTCCACTCCAAAGCTTATTATAGACAGGTACAGCTTCTCTCCAACACTTGTAAGTGCAGGGAATCAGTTCCAGATGAGCCTTTCGTTCTATAATACAAACAATACAAAGACAGTAAGAAACATAAAGATATATCTTACTGCGGATGAAGAAACTGAATCTGGCTCTGTTTTTACTCCGGTGAACAGTTCAAATACATTCTATATTGACAGCATCCCTCCAAAGGGGAAAATCGAGAAGACAATCAGCATGTACACCGTACCTGATGCAAAGGCAAAGACATATACACTGACTGCGAATTTTGAATACGAAGACAGTCTGGCAAATCCTTATACCGCAGTGGAACTTATTGGAGTCCCTGTTGTACAACAGTCGAAGCTTGATTCAGGGGAAGTTGGATTTTTCCCCGAAAGCTACGTGGGCCAGTCCACACCTATTTCTGTTGAATTCTACAACACCGGTAAGGTTCCTTTGTACAACATGATGGTTAAGCTGGATGGCAATTTCCAGACTGAAAACGGTCAGTATTATGTAGGTAATTTCAATAGTGGCAGCAGTGATTTCTTTGAAGGTTATGTAATCCCAAGCGAAGCGGGGCAGCTTGAAGGTGAAATCGTCTTTACATTTGAGGACTCCACAGGTCAAAAGATAGAAGAGCGAAAACCCTTCAGTCTAAATGTAATGGATATGGAACCAATGCCTGAATTCCCCATGGAACCACCGATGGAAGATCCTGGAGCCGGAGGCTCAATGACCAGATTTATCATTCCTGGACTGGTTCTTTTAGCAATGGTCGGTGGAATTATTCTCTATCGCAGAAAGAAGGCAAAAAAATTCGATGAGGATCTGGAAATAGATGAATAACCTTGACATTGTCTTTATGGGAATTAAAAATCTGTGGAGGAGAAAGCTGAGAACCTTCTTAACAGTCCTTGGTGTAATCATTGGAACAAGCTCCATTATAGTTATGCTAAGCCTTGGCTTTGGACTTTCCCAGGCATTCGAGGATCAGATTTCTCAATGGGGAAGTCTTACCACAATCAATGTTCAGCAGGGATGGTCTGATCCCTCCATGCCAGGAAACGGCGGCAAGGAAGATGTCAGTCTTGACGATGCAGCAGTCGTAAGTTTCAAGGCACTACCTAATGTTATAGCAGTCAGCCCAACGCTTGAAACCTACGGTACAATAATTAACGGAAGATATGTTTCAGGTGTTCCAATAAGAGGAATCGATCCAGATGTCATGGTAGAGTTTGGATTTGAAGCGGGAGAAGGTCGCCTCCTTGCCACCGGTGATGAACTTACTGTACTTTTCGGTAGCGATATGGCTCAAAACTTCTATGATCCAAAATCCCGAGTCTGGAGAGAACCCAAGGTTGATCTTATGAAAGACAGAATGACCATGACTTTGAATCCTAATTATGGTTGGGATGATCCAAATATTCCACCTACGGAAAAAGTCAATTACAAGGAATATAAAATCAAGGTTGCAGGAATTCTTGCAGGAGGAAACTGGGAGCACAGCTACGGGGTTTATATGCCACTTAATGAGGTTCAAAAGCTTGTGAAGGAGAAGGAGAAGGCTGAGAATTCTAGACCAGCTCCTGGGCAGGCCAATACCTCTCAATATATGAGAATAGATGTAAAAGTCGATGACATGAAGAATGTAAAGGATGTTCAGGATACCATCAAAACCATGGGGTATGAAGCATACAGTCTTAATGACCAGTTGGAGTCAATGAAGGAGACAGCAGGGATTATTCAGCTGGTTCTTGGAGGAATTGGAGCCATTTCACTTCTAGTAGCAGCAATTGGCATTACAAATACCATGGTAATGAGCATTTACGAAAGAACCAGGGAAATTGGAATTATGAAGGTCATCGGTGCATCAATCAACGATATCAAAAAGCTTTTCCTGTTTGAGTCAGCCCTAATCGGTCTGCTTGGTGGAATTATCGGCATCGGTGTAAGTTATCTTTTATCCTTCGGAATCAATAGATTTGGAAGCGCCTTTGGAGATATGTTTGGTACTGGTGCAGGTACCAAGATTTCAATAATTCCAATCTGGCTGGTATTTGCCGCCCTTGGTTTCTCAGCCTTGATTGGTATAATATCAGGATACTATCCCGCAAGAAGAGCAATGAATCTATCCGCAATTGAAGCAATAAGAACAGAGTAGAAAAGCTCCCTTAAAGGGAGCTATTTCATTGAGAATTCTTAAGTGTAGCTTCTATAAATGAATCGAACAAGGGGTGCGGTCTTGTGGGTCTTGACTTGAATTCTGGATGATACTGTACCGCTACAAACCAAGGGTGATCTTTCAGCTCCACCACTTCAACAAGACTATTGTCAGGGGAAAGACCAGAAAATATCATTCCTGCTTCCTCCAAAACATTCCTGTATTCATTGTTGAATTCATATCTGTGTCTGTGTCTTTCAGTAATAATATCACTTCCATAGATTTCTCTTGCCCTTGTTCCTTGACCTAATTGACATGGATATGATCCAAGTCTTAATGTACCACCAATGTTCCTTACATTTTTTTGATCTGGCATTATATAAATAACAGGATGGGGTGTGTTCTCATCAAGTTCCGTGCTGTGTGCACCATATAGTCCAGCCTTGTTTCTTGCAAGCTCTACACAGGCTAGTTGCATCCCAAGGCACAATCCCAAGTATGGTATCCTTTTCTCCCTTGCATAGCGTATAGCAGATATCTTTCCTTCAATACCTCTATGACCGAACCCACCAGGAACAAGAATCCCATCAGCCTTTCCAAGAATTATTTCTGCATTCTGGTCATTGAGATTTTCAGCGTTTATCCAATCAATTTGAACATCCGTACCATTTGCAATTCCGCCATGTGTAAGGGCTTCGTACACAGATAGGTAGGAGTCCTTCAGTTCCACGTACTTGCCGACAAGAGCAATCCTTGTAGTCTTGTCAATTTTTCCCATTTTATTGACAAGATTATCCCAACTGGAAAGATCAACTTCTTTGCATTGAAGTCCAAGTTTCCTTTCAACTAGCTTGCCCAGACCTTGTTCCTCCATCATTCTAGGCACATTGTAGATGCTGTCTGAATCCATGTTTTCAATTACTCCATCAATCTCCAGATCACAAAACAGAGCAACCTTTTCCTTTAGCTCTCTTCCAAGAGGTTTTTCGGTTCTGCATATCAATGCATCTGGGTGTATCCCAATGCTCCTTAATTCCTTGACACTGTGCTGAGTTGGCTTTGTCTTAAGTTCTCCAGCCATTGATAGATATGGTATAAGGGTAACATGAATGTACATTACATTTTCCTTGCCCACATCGTGCTTAATCTGTCTGATTGCTTCCATAAACGGCAAAGATTCAATATCACCTACAGTTCCACCTATCTCCGTGATGACAACATCCAGAGGCTGATACCTAGATATGCGTATTATTCTCTCCTTGATTTCATTTGTAATATGAGGTATTACCTGTACAGTTTTTCCCTCATAGTCGCCTTTTCTTTCCTTTGATATAACAGTCCAGTAGACGGAACCCGAAGTTACACTATTGTGTTTTGTAAGATTTTCATCAATAAATCTTTCATAATGACCCAGGTCCAAGTCAGTCTCTGCTCCATCTTCAGTTACAAAAACCTCCCCATGTTGATACGGACTCAAAGTTCCAGGATCGACATTTATATATGGGTCGAACTTCTGGATTGTAACTTTCAGACCACGGCTTTTTAACAACTGTCCAATACTGGCTGCTGTTATTCCCTTTCCTAAAGAAGATACTACTCCTCCCGTTACGAAAATATACTTGGTTACCATAAACTTTCCTCCCGATAGATTCTTGATAGTTCCTAACGTTAATATTTTACACTATTAAAGCGTTGGCTACAATACTTTGTCATGATAACTTAATATCAGCCTTGACTTTTTCATTGTATACTATAAATAGGATTAAAGATGGAAAGGGGAATTCTTAGTGAAAAAAATTGCATTGCTTTTATTGGTATCACTTATATTCATATCCCTTCTTTCCGGTTCAGCAGCATTTGCACAAGATAAAACACCTCCTGAAGTGCTTAAAGAACTCGGAGTTTTAAAAGGAGACAGCGAAGGAAACCTGATGCTTTCCAATTACTTGAAAAGACAGGATATGGTCGTTCTCATTAGTAGATTATACAAAGAAGAAAACAAAGCGACAACTTATCTGCTTCCTGCAGATTTCGATGACCTTGATGAAAACAATACCTACTACCATGGATTCATTCAATGGGCAGTGGATAAGAATCTAATTATAGGAATGAATGACGGAAACTTTGGATTTGGTCGCAATGTTAAGGTAAGAGACTTCCAGGTATTGCTATTGAGAGTACTTGACTATCGTGAAGAATCAGGACTATATGATTCCGTACCTGAAATTTCCAATAAATTGGGACTGATGAAAGGAATTAATGTGAATCCTGATGGTTATCTCCTTAGAAAAACCATGGCAGAAATGACACTTAATGCATTGAAGCTTAATAAGAAGGGAAGTCCACTGACACTTGCGGAAGTGTTGGAACTGGATCTTAAGCCTTATGAAGAAGAGAAGGAAGAAAATGAATAACAGAAAATAGTTAAGATCTAATATCTAAGAGGTAAGAGAAAAATCATAAATAAATACAGGGTCCAGGATCCTTCGTTACGCTCAGGAAGACAAGATAATTGTCACTCTGAGCATGGCGAAGAGTCTTGGACCCTAACTTTTCTCTATCATTATTCTAAATAATCGACTACAAGTCTGAGTTCGGATATCCTCTTAAAGGAACAACTCAAAATCTTAGATTGTTCTAGCTTCTATTGTCGGAAACCCATGAAGATAATCCCACATTACGGGCGAAGCAAGGAAAGTATTAATGAAAAGCGAACATATGGAAAGATCAGCTAGATTTTTCACTCGAAGTGAGAAAATCGTTTTGACTTGCATGTCTGAGCGAAGCGAGTTTGCAAGTCAATTTTCGAAACGAGTGTGATAAATCTCTGAGCTTTAATCCGAGAGTGGTTCATTATACTTTCCGAAGAATCTTCAAACGAGATCCCTCCATTAGAGTCGGGATAACAGGGTATAATTGCTATTAATCAATATACTCCTCTTTTATCGCCTTCGCCACTCTATCCAATCCCTCTTCAAGGAATTTCCTTGGAGCGGCAATATTAAGTCTCATAAATCCATCTCCACCATCGCCGAACCAGGTGCCTCCATCAAGTGCAACTCCACCCTTCTCGACAAGAACCTTCTCCAAAGTTTTCCCATCCTTTTCATATGCTCTAAAGTCAATCCACATAAGGTAGGTTCCCTCTGTTTCAGTAAAATCAATATCAGTAAGTCTTTCTTTAAGATATTTTCTTGTAAAAACAACATTCTCCTGCAGATACTTCAATAACTCCTCCAGCCAAGGCTCTCCATATCGGTATGCTGCCATAACGGCTTCAACACTTAATGGTCCTTGACTGCCAATACTATTCTTCAAGAGGACCTTCTCCACCCTATCCCTTATTTTTTTATTAGGGATTATTATATTTGAAGCATAGAATCCTGCAAGGTTAAAGGTCTTTGTGGTCGATGTGGCAGTAATTGAAGTCTCTTCAAATCTTTTATCCACTGATGCAAACATGGTATGCTTGTTGGTTCCTAGGATCAGGTCATTATGAATTTCATCAGATAAAACGTAGACATTGTTTTCAAGACAGATTTCTCCGACTCTTCTAAGCTCATCCTCTGACCAGACCCTTGAAACTGGGTTGTGGGGACTGCAAAGAATAAACAACTTGTTGTTTGGATCCTTAGCCTTTTCTTCAAAATCCTCAAAATCAATGTAATATCGATTGTCTTTCAAAACAAGAGGTGAATTAACTACTTCTCTTCTGTTTTCCTTGATACTGTTTGAAAATGGATAATAAACAGGCTCGTTTATTATTACACCCTCACCTTCCTCCGTAAGAGCCTGGATTACATAATTGGTACCTGGAACTATTCCTGGTGTAAAAAGCATCCATTCTCTTTCAATGTCCCATCCGAACCTCTTTTTTGTCCAGTCTATAACCAACTGATAGTATTCCGATGGTCTTGCTGTATATCCAAATATTCCATGCTCAACTCTTTTGCCTAGAGCGTCCAGAATCTCCGGAGCAGCCTTAAATTCCATATCGGCAACCCAGTAGGGAAGTAGTCCGGATTCTCCAAAGAGCTCCTCCTGAACATCCTTATCCCACTTTGCCGAATAGGTTCCGCTTCTATCAATAATTTCATCAAAATTATATGTCATATTCATCCTCCTGTTTTTTCATTATTGTTTTCGATTTAAATCAACTAGTTTAGTTGCTTATTTCATCAAGTTTCCTGTTGATGATTTCATCCAGCTCTTCAATTGTTTTATCCGTCAAGATCTGAATTCCTTCTTCAACATTATCAATGGCATAGATATGAAAATCTCCTTTTTCTACTGCTTCAATCACATCTTCCTTCAGTACAAGATTTTTTACGTTAGTCCTTGGTATCACAACACCCTGTTTTCCAGTAAGACCAATCAATTTGCATACCTGGTAGAAGCCTTCTATTTTTTCATTGACTCCCCCTATGGGTTGAACCTCTCCTTTCTGATTTACAGATCCAGTAACAGCAAGATATTGCTTGATGGGTACATCCGCCATTGATGAAAGGATTGCATAAAGTTCTGTGCTGGAAGCACTATCTCCATCAATCATTGAATAACTCTGCTCAAATCCAAGTCCTATGCTTATTCCAAGCGGTCGCTTTCTTGCATATCGTTGGCCAAGATAGCCACTTAGAATAAGAACTCCCTTGTCATGCATACGACCACTTTGTTTTGCTTCCCTTTCAATGTTAATTACTCCTTCTTCTCCACTGTATACCGTAGCAGTTATTCTACTTGGTTTACCGAAGCTGTATTCACCGGTTCCCATAACTGCAAGTCCGTTAATCTGTCCAACTTCCTCACCGTCTATGTCAATAAGGAGTATCCCTTCAAGGAACATTTCATTTAGCTTCTGTTCGTACTTGTTGGAACGGTAAACTTTTTCTTCTATAGCCTTTTTAACATGCTTCTCATACACGAGGTCAGACCCTTCTTCTGCTGCCCAGAAGTCAGCCTCGTACAGGATCTCAATTATCTGATTGAATTGGGTACTTAGTTTATCCTGGTGTCCAGCCAGCCTTGTACTATATTCAACTACTCTTGCTACTGCCATTTTCTCAAAGTTCTTTATATTGCTTTCCTTACAATGGTTGGCAATGAACTCGCCCATTCTTTTCAAGTTTTCGCTACTTTTATCCATTTCAATATCAAAGTCAGCCATTACCTTGAACAACTTCCTGAAGTCATCGTCATAGTTGTAGAGAATACTGTAGGTGTAGTCATCACCTATTATTATTACCTTAACATTCAGAGGTATTGGCTCTGGTTTTAGTGTTGCAGTTACTGCCATTCCCATTAGTCTGTTATAGTTTTCAATATTTATTTCGTTTGTTTTCAACGATCTTTTTAACATTTCCCATGATATGGGATTATTGAGGATTTCCTTCATCTGAAAGATTATATATCCTCCGTTGGCCTGATGAAGTGAACCTGACTTTATTTGTGTAAAATCAGTAGTTAATACACCCATCTGGCTTTTGTATTCTATGTGACCCATTAAATTATTATAAATTGGATTTGACTCATTGATAATAGGTGCATTTTCAAGCTGACTGTTATCTACAAATAAATTCACCTTGTACCTAATAAAGAAGTTCTCGTCATTTCCTGTAGGCATTTCAAACAATGAGATGTTTTTAGGGGCATTTTTATTCTTGAACTTGCCCAGGTTCTCAAGAATATCTTTTTCAAGTTCATTAAGATATATTGCAGTTGCAGCTCTATCGCCGTACTTATCCATTAGCTTCTTAATATCATATCTGATTATTTCCATTACCACATTCTTATCAAGCTGATCTAAGTTGTCAGCCAGTTCCTCATCCAGAAGTCTAAGGTCATTGAACTCCTCAACAGTTGCTATTCTGAGCTCCTCATACTTCTCCATCATCTCTTCCCTCTCATCTATTGAAAGATCCGCATATTCCTCTTCATTGATGGGTTTCCCATCCTTCATGGGAATTGAAACAAGTCCCTGTTCACTTGGAGTATACACAAACCCAAACTCAGCCGACTTCTCATTTAGCTTTTTAAGAACATCTCCTTTTTTCTGATTGAAAATTCTAAGGACATCATTCTTTCTGGTTTCATATTCTATCCCCGCAAATGTCTCTGGTATGGTTTTTCTTAAATGTTCAATAAATTCTTCCAGCTCTTTTTTGAACTCTTTACCGTGTCCAGGTTTGAACGAAAGTGCTTTAGGGGACTCTTTTCTATTGAAGTTATACACATAAACCCAGTCCAGTGGAACAGGCTCCTGTTTTGAATATCCTTCTGCAATGGAATAGGTAAATGTACTTCTACCTGTCCCACTTAAACCTGAAACATAGATATTGTAGCCTTTTTTCTTGATTTTAAGTCCAAATCCAAGTGCTTGAGTTCCTCTGTCCTGGCCGATGATCCCTTTAAGTGTATTCATATTTTCAGTCGTTTCAAATTCCAGATCTTCCTGCCTGCAAATACTTGTAAGCTCCTCTGGCTCTAGTCTAAACTTGTCCTTCATTGTCATCCCTCCCACATTGAGTATCACTTACATTGCTTATACCCAGGAAATCTTCCAATACCGATAATTTAGAAGAGCTTTTAAATTTTTTCGGGCAGAAAAAAACCAGACACGAGGTCTGGTTCACATATCTTATTCTTTTTTAATCAATTAAATGTAGTACAAGGCATTTAAAAGCAATGGCGCAATCATTGCAAATGCAATGACTATTACTATTATCATCGTAATTTTCTTCTTGTCTCGAATATGCATATTATCTTCCTCCAATATTTTACCTTTGTCTTCATTCTATATGTTTTTACTCTCCCTTGCAAGTCTCTTGTCCTTGTTTCTTGGCATTAATTGTATTAATCCTAGAATGAGCGCGATTAAAAGGGCTGCTGCAGATAATAGAAATGGTACCTTGCTGCCTAATCCGTAAGCAAATCCAGCAATTATAGCTCCAGACATCTCACCCAATGCCTTGATTGCATTAAAGATACCGGACATAAATCCTGCTCCGTGATGCGAATCCTCAACTGCAAAGTTTTGAAGCAATGGAAATAATATGGTATGGAAGGTAAAATACAAGAGACTCCAAAGCATAAATGGATATGTTGAATCCTTAAGATATATCATTGTTGCTGCCATAAGAGCCAAGCCCAGCAAGACTCTCAGAGAAGTCTTGAGTTCAGTCTTCCTTACTATCCAAACGTTGATGGTTAAATTGGCAACAAGACCTATTATACCGGTTGTAGCTTTCCAGATGCCATTAACTATTGGTTCAAAGTTTAATTCATCTCTTAAATAATAGTTGAAGGCATTATTATTGCTTGAATATGCTATGAATGCGAAAAATGTTATCCCTAAAAATGATAGAATCCAAGGAGTAAAAACTGCTTCCCGCTTTTCTTTATCACCAAGAATATTCCAGATAAACTGAGGCTTTGATCCTTTTCTCAAAGGCTTGTTTGACTCATCCATAAATATATATATTCCAATACCGATTAAAATCATAACAGCTCCCTGGATAAAAAACACATACCTTATTGGTAAATAACCAAGAGCACCTCCTGTAAGGAAGCCCACAGCCATGGACACACTCATTAGGGCTGAGTAGGTTGCAATCCTTTCTCCTCTTTTTTCTTCTGTGCTTACATCAACAACCATTGCCATCAGTCCTACCATAAATCCTCCGGTGAAGAGACCAGCAATTCCTCGCATAATTAAAATCTGCCAAATATTATTCGCCATTCCGTAGAGAAGTTGTGAAGTTCCATAAAGAATAGTTGAATATACTAGTGTCATCTTACGGCTTTTATTATCCCCCCAGCTTCCCCACAAAGGTGAAGTCAGAAAAGATGCAAATACCATCACGGCAAAGGATGTACCAAAGACATGACTTGGTAAATCAAGCATTGTAAAATAAGTTGGATTAACAGGATGATGAAAGTTTGCTGTAATAAAAATTAGTGATGAAAAAATCATTACCTTTTTGAATTGACTGTTCAATTTACCCCTTCTTTCAAAAACACGCATTTAGATGATTTTATCATAATTCAGAAAGATTAACAATTAATTACTGACTCGAAATAATTTCCTGAAAAATCCAGACTAAAAAACCGCTGACCAAAAGGTCAGCGGTTCTTAATCTACTTTCTGATTAGTTTACCAATTCAGCAGTTGAGAAGTCGATAGTTCCAAGAACTGATCTGTCCCATCCTACTAGGTCTGGAGAAACTAGCATAACGTCTGTATAGTAGTAGATTGGCATAACTGGAAGTTCTGTCATAAGAATTTCCTGTGCTTCATAAAGTGCCTCAAAGTGCTCTGCTCCTCTTGTCTTAGCAGCAGTTGAAAGAAGCTCGTCATATCTAGCGTTACTATAGTTAGGATCGTTGTATGCATTTTCTGTTGTGAATATTGCAAGTAGTCCCATTGGGTCCATAAAGTCTGTCAACCATCCACCTCTAGCCATCTCGTAGTCGCCTTCTTTTCTTGTATCCTGGAATACTGCCCACTCTTGGTTCTCAAGTTGAGTCTCGATACCAAGGTTAGTCTTAAGCATTTCCTGAACAAGTTCAGCTACTTGCTGATGTCCTTCTGAAGTGTTGTACATGATTGTAAACTCTGGGAAACCTTCTCCGTCTGGATATCCAGCTTCAGCCAACAATGCTTTTGCTTCTTCTATTTGACTGTCATCTGTTGGTATTCCGTAAGTTCCGGATTTCTCAGCAAAGTCTTCTCCTTCATGATCAAGGAATCCTACTGGAACGAATCCAGCTGCTGGAATCTGACCTGAAGCCATAGTCTCTGTTATTAGTGATCTGTCTACTGCAAGGTTCAACGCTTTTCTTACTCTTACATCTTGGAATAACTCAAGATCCATGTTGTAGTTGTAGTAGTAAGTTCCCAGTAGTGGGAATACGAAGAAGTTTGGATCTTCTGCCATCAATCTTGGTATTTCTGCTGGAGGTACATCAGGTAGGAAGTGTAGCTCTCCACTCTGATATGCTTGGAAAGCTGTTGATTGCTCATCGATAAATTTACCTTCGATTCTGTCAATCTTAACTTCTTCAGCGTTCCAGTATTCGTCATTCTTTACTAATGTAAGTCCGCCACCGATTTCGTAGCTTGTAAGTTTGAAAGGTCCGTTTGATATTGCGTTCTCAGGATCTTTCGCCCATGCTCCATCCGCTCCAGCTTCAACTGCTTCTTGCTTGGTTGGCAGGAAGTGGTAGAATGAAAGCAAACTTACGATATAGTCTGTTGGAGTTTCAAGTTTAACTTCTAGAGTAAGATCATCTACTGCAGTTACTCCAACATCGTCAAGCGATCCTCCGTTTACTGCGTCAAATGCTCCAACTACGTTTGTATATTCCCAAATCCATGCATACTCTGATGCTGTTGCAGGATCCATTCCTCTTTTCCAGGAATAAACGAAGTCATTTGCTGTTAGTGGTGTGCCGTCAGACCAGTTTGACTCTCTCAAATTGAAAGTTACAGTCATACCATCTTCTGATACATCCCAGGTCTCAGCAATACCAGGGTAAATTTCTCCACTTTTCTCTCTTACTAATCCTTCAAATGTCTGGTTGATTACGTCTCCACCGTCACTTGCTCCGTTAAGAACAGGGTCGATAGTCTTAGGGTCAGCACCTACGTTCCATAGGAAAACCGACTCATCGCCTGCAGGTTCTTCTGCTGGCTGCTCTCCTGGCTGCTCAGCTGGTTCTTCTGCGGGTTCTTCTGCTGGTTGACTACAACCTGCCAACACTGTTATTGACATTGCCAAAACCAACAATAATGCTAATAGTTTCTTATTCATCTTTTCCCCTCCTTAATGATGTATGTTGCCTTTATTTAAACCGGGGCGTTACCCTGGATTAAATACTCTTTAAATTTACTACACAAATGTGGTAAATAATGAGAATTTTTTTAATATACTCTATTATACCACAAATTCCTTATTTGACAAGATGGCAGGCTACAAAATGGCCAGGCTCAACTTCTCTAAGCTCTGGAGTTACTTCTGTACAGATGTCCATGCAGTATCTGCATCTTGAACTGAATCTGCATCCTTCAGGTGGATTTATAGGGCTTTTTACATCACCCTGTAGTATAATCCTCTTGTCCATCTTGTTTGATTTTGGATCTGGTATGGGAATTGCTGATAGCAAGGCCTGTGTATAAGGATGAAGAGGATTCTTGTAAAGTTCCTTGCTGGATGTAATCTCCATCATTTTTCCCAGATACATTACACCAATACGGTCTGATATATGCTTAACCATTGATAGGTCATGGGCTATGAACAAGTATGTCAGTCCCATATCGTTCTGCAGATCTTCGAGCATGTTTACAACCTGTGCCTGGATTGATACGTCAAGAGCTGAAATCGGCTCATCACAAACTATAAGATCTGGTTCAACTGCAAGAGATCTAGCAATGCCAATACGCTGCCTCTGTCCACCAGAGAACTCGTGTGGATATCTGCTGGCGTGCTCACGCTTAAGGCCAACAGTCTGCAAGAGGTTGTATATTTTTTCCAGTTTTTCCTTGCCTGAATACAGATTATGTGTTTCTATACCCTCTCCAATAATCTCTGAAACAGTCAATCGAGTATTTAGAGATGCATATGGATCCTGAAAAATCATCTGCAGTCTTTTTCTATATTTCATCATATCATGCTGGGAAAGGTTTGTTATGTCCTCTCCGTCGTAAAGTATCTTGCCGCCTGTTGGTTCGTAAAGCCTTACAACGCTTCTTCCAAGTGTTGACTTTCCACAGCCTGACTCGCCTACAAGTCCAAAAGTCTCGCCCTTGTATATGTCAAATGTAACATCGTCCACTGCTGTAAGATAAGCTTTTTCTCTCTTAAAGAAACCTGTGCTAACATCAAAGTATTTCTTTAGGTTCTGTAATTGTAGAAGTGGCTTTCTCTCCTCCATTTATAAAGCCCCCTTTCTATAACCTTCAACCTCTGGTGCATCTTCGTGCATTAACCAGCAAGCTGAAGTATGATTCTCCCCGACGCTGAACATGGGAGCCATCACTTCTGTACAAATCTGCATAGCATTTGGACATCTAGGGGAGAATGGACATCCCGTTGGAGGTGACAACAGGTCCGGTGGTGAGCCGGCAATTGGATTCAATCTGCCCTTTTCCTCTGTATCCATTCTAGGAACTGACTTTAACAGTCCCCTTGTGTATGGATGCTGAGGGCTTTCAAAAACATCCTCAACTGTTCCTTTTTCCATTGGCATTCCACCATACATAACTACAAGGTCCTTGCAGGTTTCTGCAATTACACCAAGGTCATGCGTGATAAGAATAATCGCAGTATCCAGCTTTGTTGAAATATCTTTCATTATATCAAGTATCTGTGCCTGAATCGTAACATCAAGCGCAGTAGTTGGCTCATCTGCAATCAGCAGTTTTGGATTGCATGACAATGCCATTCCAATCATTACCCTCTGTCTCATACCACCTGAGAACTCATGTGGGTATGACCTGATTCTCTCTGAAGGCTCTGGTATCCCAACAAGATGAAGCATCTCTTCTGCCTTCTTTTTTGCTTCTTTTCTGCTTAATTTCTGGTGTCTCTGAATAACCTCAACCATCTGGTTTTCAATTCTAAAGACAGGATTCAAAGATGTCATTGGATCCTGGAATATCATTGCCATTTCATTTCCTCTGATATTTGACATCTTAGAATCGCTAAATTTAGTGATGTCTACCCCGTCAAATATAACGCTGCCTTCCTTAATCACTCCTGGGTGCTCAATCAGTCTCATAATTGAACGGGCAGTAACGCTTTTTCCACTACCCGACTCTCCTACTATTCCCAGCACATCTCCTTTTTTCAGTTTAAAGTCGATGCCACGAACAGCCTGCACCTCTCCTCCGTGGGTGTAAAAGGATGTTTTTAATCCATTAACCTCTAATATATATTCCTTATTATTTTCCATATCTCAATCTCCCTATCCTTTTCTAAGTCTTGGGTCCAACGCATCTCTCAGTCCATCACCGATAAAGTTGAATGCAAGCATTGTAAATGCAATTGCCAATGCAGGGAAGAACAACTGGTACGGATATGTTGTAAGACCTGATAAAGCATTGTTTGCCAGCGTACCCCACGATGCCATCGGTGCTGATACTCCAAGTCCTATAAAGCTTAGGAATGACTCAGTAAATACAGCTGAAGGGATCATCATGGCTATGGAAACTATTATTGGTCCCATTGCATTTGGTATAAGGTGTCTAAATATTATCTTTGATTTTGACACTCCCATTACTCTTGCGGCAAGTACAAATTCCTGTTCTTTCAAGGACAGCATCTGTCCCCTTACAAGTCTTGCCATTGATACCCAGTAAACACTACTCAGAGCGATTATTATGTTTGTAAGTCCTCCACCCCTAAACCATACCATCAAGAGGATTACATACAATACAAGGGGTATGGAGTTGATGATGTCTACTATCCTCATCATTATGTTGTCTACCCTTCCACCTTCATATCCTGCGATGCTTCCGTATACAACACCGATAAACAGGTTTACCATTGTTGCAACAAATGCAACAAGAAGCGAAATCCTTGCTCCGTACATTACTCTTGTAAGAAGGTCTCTTCCAAGTGCATCCGTTCCGAAAGGGTTCAACTTGTTCAATTTTGTCATTGCTGGATACTGTGCAACTTCTCCATCCAACTCAAGAGTAAAGTCATAGTCATAACCCATCTTGTTTGGAAGAAGGTTATATGAGAAATCAAGAATAACTTCTTCTTGGCCTAATTCATAAGTGTATACCTTGTTGATCATATCTCTTTTTAAAGGATCGAGATTAAGCCTTTCAATCAGCGTTCCATCTTCTGCAACCAGAAACACATTATAGTCGTTTGAAACGTGGAAATATCTTCCGTCAAGTTCATACATCTTAAGTGTAGGTGGTAGATTCTTATATTCATTTATTTGATCTGAATATGAAAATTCCGTGAAGCTCGGTCCTACTGTACCGAATAATATTATTAGGATTACAACAACAATGCCCGCCATGGACAGCTTGTTTTTCTTAAGCCTTCTCCATGCATCCTGCCAATAAGTTAGACTGGGTCTGATTGCTTCGGTGTCTTCTCCTGACTGTTCAATAAAAACAAATTTATCCTTTGACATAGTCTACTTATCCTCCTTCAGCTTGATACGTGGATCTATAAATGCATAAGCCACATCCACCAAGAATATCATTACCAGGTAGAACACAGCATAAAATACTGTGATACCCATTATGGTAGTATAGTCACGGTTAGAAACACTCTCTACAAAGTGTCTTCCGATTCCAGGAATTGCAAATATCTTCTCAATTACAAATGATCCTGTAAGAATAGCTGCAATCATCGGTCCAATATATGTTACTACAGGGATAAGTGCATTTCTCACCGCATGCTTCATGATTACTGTGAATTCCTTCAACCCGTTTGCTCTTGCAGTCGTTATGTAATCCTGTCTCAAAACCTCAAGCATGCTTGATCTTGTAAGTCTTGTTACAAAAGACAATGAGTAACCTGCCAGTGCTATTACCGGACCTACGTAGCTTGCAGGAGTGTCCAATCCGAAGCTTGGAATCCACCCTAGCTTTCCTGCAAAGAAATATATTATAACAGTTGCTATTACAAAACTCGGTACTGTAATTCCAATTGTTGCAAGAAACATTACAAAATAGTCCAGCGGACTGTTCTGTTTAAGTGCCGAGATAACCCCCAGTGGTATTCCCACGACGACTATTAGCGCAGATGCTATCAATCCAATTTTTGCCGATGCTGGAAAACCTGACTCTATTAGATCATTGACTGATGTACCAATCTTTGAATATGACGGTCCAAGATCAAAAGTAACCAATCCTTTCATATAGTTCAAATACTGAATTGGTAGTGGATCATCCAGATTGTACTTGGCATTCAATGCTCTCATGATTTCATCGGGTACAGGTCTTTCCCGTGTAAAGGGACCTCCTGGTATTGAGTGCATCATTGTAAAGGTCAATGTGGTTATTAAAATAATAGTTATCAACATTGATACAATGCGTTTTAAGTAATAAGATTTCAAATTATTTACTCCTTTCTATGTATTCTTGCGTTACAAATACTATACACCATTCTACCATCTTTCCATGATTTTTCAAAATACTTTTTCAACTCAAGCCTAGTGGGAAAGCGCTTTTCACTATTGCAATGGTAGTGCTTCGATGCGATGTTTCATTATAAAATATTTGATGATACAAACATTTTTAATACTTGTGCAAGGGATTGCACACATCATTATAGTGCTATATATACCCTAATATTTTTATATTTTAATAATTATTCATGGTTTTTGTATGAAAAAAGAAAAAGCATATTGGTGTAATCCTTAATACACCAATATGCACTATTACATTTTCATACTATTAAATTGAACAGGGGCTGTATCCGCAGTCCTGACACTCAGAACATCCTCCAGCGTGATTCAGCTTTCCTCCGCACATTGGACATGTGTCTGGATCTTCTTTTAACTGAACCTCGGCGAGTTTCATTATCTCTTCCTGTAGTGCTTCAATCTTGTCAATATGGCTCTTATTATTGTTTGTTATAAGAATTCCACTTCTGGCACAACCATCTCTGTAGATTGTAATACCTTTAAGTCCTCTCTCCCATGCATGAAGATACAGTTCCTCTACCTGCTCCACAGTAAACTCGTTTGGTACATTTACAGTTGATGAAATACTTGCATCAATATACTGCTGCCAAGTTGCCTGAACTTCAATTCTTTCCTTGTAATCAAGGCTTGATGTGGTCACAAAAAAATCAGGAAGTTCTTCTTCGTATGAAAGATTGTTTTCCTCCATATATTCCTTGACTATTGGAGTGAATACCTTGTAATATGTGTCCTCATGGTGAAGCGACTCTGACTTTCTGGTATAGGATACCTGGAAGATTGGTTCAACTCCATTGCTGCATCCAACCAGGGTTGCAATGCTTCCTGTTGGAGGTATTGTTAGAAGCTGGGAATTTCTAAGTCCGTATTCCTTTATCAGTTCCTTTATTTCATCGTCTGCGTTTTCCTGAAGGAATGGTGACTCCAATACTGCCTCCAGATTAAATCTAGGGAAAGGACCATCCTTTTCGGCCAACAGGGCTGATTGTCTTAATGCTTCATTTACCATTATCCTTCCGATCTGATGGATCAGGGAAATTGATTCACTGCTTCCATAGCTTACTCCCATTTTGATAAACATATCTGCAAGTCCCATAATTCCAAGACCAATTTGTCTTAAGTCCCTGGACATTTCTCTTTGTTGCTCCAATGGATGAAGATTCATGTTTTCATCAAGTACTTCATTTAGATAGATGACGCCGTTTCTTACCATCTCTCCGAATTTCTCGAATTCAAATCTTGCGTATTTTGTAAATGGA
This sequence comes from Gudongella sp. DL1XJH-153, assembly GCF_049310905.1. Classification (NCBI taxonomy): domain Bacteria; kingdom Bacillati; phylum Bacillota; class Tissierellia; order Tissierellales; family Tissierellaceae; genus Gudongella; species Gudongella sp. DL1XJH-153. Next base: position 20,597 of record NZ_JBMEMN010000005.1, on the reverse strand, counting down.
TGTTTTACATACTCGCTAAGATTTATGGAAGATAGATTGCAGCTTCCAAAGGCAGGAAGTGTTTCCTCAGCACATGGGTTCACACCTGCAAATTCAAATGTCGGATCATGACTCATCAGATGCCATGAATCGATTCTTCCCTTGTATAGAATTCCCGGCTCCGCCATGTTCCAGTTGTTGATGGCAAGTTTCTTGTATAGATCTCTTGCCCTTATTACCTTACTGATTTCTTCATCAGTTGACTCAACCTTAAAGTACAGCTCATAGTCCGTGTCATCTTTTACAGCTTTCATAAATTCATCATCAACGTTTACTGAAATATTGGCATAGGTAACCTTGTCAAGATCGTTTTTAACATTTATAAAATCTTCAATATCGGGATGATTGCAATCAAGATTGAGCATTAGCGCCCCTCGTCGTCCCCTCATGCCAATAAGTCCTGTAACCATTGAATATAAGTCCATAAAGCTTACCGCACCTGTTGTTGTGCTTGCAGCATTGTTTACCTTCGAACCCTTTGGTCTAAGCTTTGATAGAGTCAGTCCAACTCCTCCACCATAGGAGTATGTTCTTGCAAGATATTTTGCTGTATCAAATATTGATTCTATATTGTCTTCAACCTTTGGCATAACATAGCAATTACTCAAGGTTATTTTTCTTCCAAGCTTATCCAACCCACGTCCAGCAAGAATTCTGCCTGCTGGCATAAACTTCTTGTCCTTGATGGCTTTTTTTACGGGATGGTTATCTCCACTGACTCTTGTCAGGAAATCATCAAAAGTTTCTGCATCATATCTGTATTTCTTTTCGTAAATATCTCTTTGAAGATCTGTCATGTTCCAGCCTTGCTCACGAAGTCTGGCTCTCTCCTCACGATAGATGATATACTTTCTTGCTACCTCAGGTCTGCTTTTCATCAATTCGACCTCGACGTAGTCTTGAATTTCCTCTATATTTACTGATTCCTTGCCACTGAAAGCGTCTACTGCATTTTCTCCGATGGATTTTGCCAACTCCTCGTCGATTCCCTTTTCAGTTTCATTCATGGCTTTTTTCACAGCTATTGAGATTTTTTCAGCCTCAAAATCCACAACCTGTCCGTTCCGCTTCTCAACTTTCAACATGCCCCTGCCCCCTTTTTAATACTTGTTACATTTAGTCAAACAACTATATATTGTGTATGAGTTGTATGTCATATACAACATATATAAAATCTACCACAATTTCTATTAAATTACAAGATGGGTTTTGTAGAAAAAAAGGTAAGTTTTTGTAACAACTCTCAGAAGGATTACATACGCTGAATTAAAGAGGATATGAATTATTTCTTTACATATGATAAAATATGATCAGGACTAATAATACCATAACTATTTGTGTTTGTCTTTATGCTAATTTGGAAATGGAGGTGCTTTATGAGCTACACAGCGATACTAGACAAGATACTCGATTCAAAGGATACAACAGTTGGTGGAGATGCTGCATCCGCCTTGGCCGGAGCCATGGCGTGCGGACTCTTGGGCATGGTTGCAAGACTTTCCCTAATGGGTGAATACGGACTTGATGATCATCAGTACATCAAGCTGGCTGAAGAACTGGACGGGATAAGCTTCAGACTTCTTCGAGGCACACAGGAGGATGTGAAAGCGTACGCCAGTGTATGTGATGCATTCAAGCTACCAAAAAATACCGAAGAGGAAAAGGATGATCGTATTCATATGATTGAGGAATCAGGAGAAAAGGCCGCAGAAATAGCCAAAAACAATGGCTACTTGTGCAAGAGGGTCCACAAGATAGGCCTTATACTAAGAAGCAATTCCAGCTCAAGTGCAGCTGCAGACCTTGAAGTGGGATTATCATTGGCACAGGTTGGAATAGATGGCGCAGTGAGAAGTATAAAAGCAAGTCTACATCTTATAAAGGATGATGAGCTTAAGAATTCCCTAAAGAATGATATTGAAGAATTAATCAAGGTAGAGAATTATTATGAGAACTTGTATGACAGAAGTCATCATTAAAAAACAAGGTAATATCTAAGAAGTAAGAAGCAAGAAAATAATGAACAGCGAATAGTGAACAATTAAATAATTTTGAGACACTAAAAGGGTCCAAGATTCTTCGTTGCACTCAGGTAGGCAATTAGATTCTGAGCATAACAAGTAGTCTTGGACCCTTTTTCATCTCTTCATTTTTTGACTCTTAACTCTTAGATATTAGTTGATTGAAAGAACCCTCTGCTACGGTCGGAATGACCTTTCATAGTTCATTTTTCATTGTTCAATGTTCATTTTTCATTGTTCAATGTTCATTTTTCATTGCTCACTGTTTCATTGACTTATCCAACTCTTTCAGAGCATGGAAGAATGTCTTCATAAATTCTTCTCTGTCCACTTCCATAAGTACAAATGCATTGGAAGGATCGTGTTTCATCAACTCTCCTGTATCTGCTGCAGTTCTTCCTCTGTAAACTCCCATTGAAGTATCAATCTCAATTCGATAATCCCTGCCTTCAAAGATCTCGGGTTTTATCAGATACATAATGCTGACAACATCATGCAAGGGATAAGCATGAAATCCTTTGCTCCTATGAAAATTCGTATACGAATTCAAGAGTGATCCACTCATTTTCGAGACTATCCCTCCTGAAGCCAAGAGCTCGTCAATTTCCTCATCATCTATTGTAGCCTTGTTTGTAACTTCAAGACCACTCATTACAATCGGAATCCCTGAATCAAAAACGATTTTGGCTGCCTCAGGATCTGCATAGATGTTAAACTCAGCAAAAGGAGTTCTGTTGCCTGAGAAGATCGAACCACCCATTAGGGAAATCAGTTCAATTTTCTCCTTGGTTTCAGGAAATACCGAAAACAACAACCCAATATTTGTTAATGGACCAGTTGGAACAAGGGTCACCTTACCCTTTGACTCCATAATCTTGTCTTTTAGGAAAACTATCCCATTGTCAGATTCCAACTGGAATACAGGCTCAGGAAAATCCCAGCCATCCATACCACTTTCACCGTGTATTTCTCCTCCATGAAGAGGTTCCTTGATTATTGGTTTTGATGCACCACAGGCTGTTGGTATTTCGGCTCGTAGAAATGTCCAAAGTTTTCTTATGTTTTTTGTCACCTTTGCCAATGTCTGATTTCCAGATACAGTTGTCACTCCTAGAATATTTAGCTTGTCCTGGTTAGCCAAGGCCAAAAGAAGTGCCATAACATCATCTACTCCAGGATCACAATCAATCAATACATTTCTCTTTTCCATTCCGAACCTCCCTTGAAAAATACAGGACCCTCCAGCTGGAAGGTCCATTATGTTTATAATTGTCTTATTCTGCTAGTTCCAGTGCAATTTCCATCATTTGGGTAAAACTCTTTTCTCTTTCCTCTGGTGTAGTCTCTTCCTTGTTAACTATGGAGTCGCTAACTGTAAGAATCGCAAGTGCGTTTACGCCTGCATAAGCGGCATTGCTATATAATGCATAAGCTTCCATTTCAACAGCGAGTATATTCATGTCAATCCACTTGCTTCCAGCCTCATCGTCAACAGTGTAGAATACATCACTGGTTAGAATGTTTCCAACATGATAAGGTATTCCTTTTTCATCTGCTATATCTGTAGCCTTCTTAAGCAAGTCCCATGATGCTATAGCTGAGTAAGTACCTGGCAGTTTGTACTGCTCTGCATAGCTTGAATTTGTGCTGGCTCCCATACCGAAAATTACATCATAGAGTTTCAGATTCTTTTGATACGCTCCACATGAGCCAACCCTTATAAGATTCTTGACTCCATAGAAATGAATCAATTCATAGGAATAGATTCCAATTGAAGGAACCCCCATTCCTGTTCCCATTACTGATATTTTCTTTCCCTTGTATGTTCCTGTGTATCCGAACATATTTCTAACACCGTTAAACTGAATTGGATCCTCAAGAAAAGTTTCTGCAATAAACTTTGCTCTCAGTGGATCTCCCGGTAGTAATATGGTTTCCGCTATTTCTCCTTTTTTTGCACCAATGTGAGGTGTAGACATATTATCACTCCTTGTAATCATGTTATTTTTATAGCATTCACAATTTATAATACCCCTCATTTCCAATGACAAACCAAATTCCACCCTTCATTGCAGCCATGTTAAATTATTATCGCAATATTTCGTTAATTAATTACTTAACATGCATTTAAAGTGCTTCCTAGTGGGTATATGTTAGGTAACATAGATAACATATAATATGAAGTCCCGATGGTTTGAAAAAAAGATTTATAAGGAGGCGTAAAGAATGACCAAGAAAATTCTTGTTCCCATTGATGGTTCTGAATGTTCCATGAAAGCACTGAAACGAGCCGAAGAATTAGGTAGATTCTACGAAGCTGAGCTAACATTGGTTACTGTTATCGATAGCGGGAGATTTATCTCAGTAGACTTCAAACAGGATATGATCAACTCAAGTATTGAGGCAGGACAGGAGGTGCTTCAAAAGGCAACTGAGGCTCTTGTAGATTACCCATTTGGAGTCAAGTCTACATACAGATTAGGCGATATTGCCAATGAAATTATTACAATTTCTGAAGAAAATAATTTTGATCTTATTGTTATGGGAAGCAGAGGACTTGGAGCCCTTACTCGGGTATTGCTTGGAGGAGTTTCCCTCAAGGTTGTTTGTCACGCATCTTGTTCTGTACATGTTGTCAAGTAAAAGTACTTATGAAACCCCTCTTCAGAGGGGTTTCTCATTTCTAGACTAACATTCTATTCTTTTCTTCTTTTAAACTCTTCCTCTATTTCCTCCAGAACACCTGGGGTATTGTATATATCAAGTACAAACTTGGAAATAATCTCTCCTCCCAGAGCTATGGACCTGTGGGTCCTTCTGTTTTTCATGGCCTGGGCAAATTCCACAGTGTGTGCATTAAGGTCCTTGCCAATATCCAGATATGGATGGAAGGCCGGGCATACGCTGCTCACATTGCCAATATCAGATGACCCGCCTGTCTCATTGCTTGTATCAACAAGTTGAAGTCCCGTGTTCTTGTAAATATCTTCCAGAACTGCTTCTCCTCTTATATTCCTGATAAGTCCATCGTATTTTTCCCCGATTTCCTCAACTGACCAGGATGTCCTTGTTGCAAGTGCTGATGCCTGTGCACAATCCATCACCCACTTGCTGATTTCATCCAGATAAGGTCTTTTTGAAGCCCTGACAAGAACCTCAGCCTCGGTATAGTGTGGGACAATATTGGATGCATCTCCTCCCTTGACAATATACCCATGAAGTCTTACATCATCCTTTAAGTGTTGTCTCATCATATCCATGGCATCAAAAAAAAGTCTCATTGAGTTAAGAGCATTTCTTCCTTCCCAAGGAATACTTGAAGCATGAGCAGGTTTTCCCTCAAAAGTGAATTTGTATGCATCAAGGGCTAGAAACTTTGAGAAAAGAGCATTTTTGTTGCTCATATGAATCATAACTGCAAAATCCATCTCATTAAATACTCCCCTTTTTACCATGGGAACCTTTCCGCCTCTCATTTCTTCATCAGGAGTTCCGATAATATGAATTTCTGCTGGGATTTGGTCTTTAAGCTCATTAAGAACGAGTGCAGACAAAATACTTGCTGAACCACTGGCACAGTGACCACAGGCATGACCCAATCCCCTGAGTGCGTCGTATTCAACAAGAATCGCCGCCTTTCTACTCTTCCCTTTGTTTATTACTCCTCTGAAAGCCGTATCCATTCCAGAAAATGGATATTCAACTGGTATTCCATTCTTTTCGAGCAGCTCCACTATTTTTTTTGAAGACAGATATTCCTCACCACCGATTTCTGGATTATCAGCCATAAAATCGTTTATAGCTATTACTTGGTCATGGTATTTTTCAATTAACTTTTTCATTTGGGCCTCCTTCTTTAGGACAATGTGACAATTCAATGATTTATAACATCATAGCAAATATAGTCCGGAAGGTATAGTCCAGAGATTGACTTTTGTTTGAAAACCAATTATTTGCAACATTTAGACATTGATTTGTATATTATTGGGGTATATATTCATGGAATATCAAATTTTTTTGGAGGTGTGACAATGAAACAAATTCTTGTACCAATTGACGGATCCGATTGCTCAAAAAAAGCTCTGCTTAAGGCAAGAGAGCTTGGTGAGGCTTTTAATTCCCACATAACAATACTTACGATTATTGACAGCATCCGATACCTTGATATGGATTTTAAGTTTGATGCTGTTAGGGATGGGATAGACCTTAGCAAGCAACTCCTTGCAAGTGCAGAGGAGGACTTCAAGGGTTACCCTGGTGAGATTGAGACAATTTATAAAACTGGGGATGTAGCTGAAGAAATAATCGATACCGCTGAAGAAGGAAATTATGACCTAATAGTAATGGGCAGCAGGGGACTTGGAGTTTTTTCAAGGACTATTCTTGGCAGCGTTTCTCACAAAGTCATACAGCATTCAAAATCAACCGTAATGGTTGTAAAGGACTGCGGCATCAGGGGCGAGTAATCTAGTTGTTTTCTTTGAATACCCTTTTTTGTTTCATCTGAATAATCAGAAAATGATTGAAATTTATACTAAAATAGTGTAATCTATAATAAATCTGTAGGTTTTTCACAAAGGGTGTGAAAACGTGTTCAGATATTAATTTTTAGGGGGGTTTATATGAAAGCAAAGAAGCAAGCAACAATCGGTCATGCATTAATACCTATCTTAGTCCTAATAGTATCTTTGTTTAGTGGTATCGTCTATCTCGGTACCGATGCACACATCCCGATACTAATAGCAATTATTGTTGCAGCATTAGTAGGAATAGTAAGCCTTGGTTTTACCTGGGGCGAAATTGAGAAAGGAGCAATTGAGACTATCCAGATGGCAATGCAGGCCATACTGATACTTATGATTATCGGTACTGTAGTTGGATCATGGATTCTTAGTGGAACTGTACCGGCAATGATCTATTACGGTCTACAGATTCTTTCTCCTGGAATATTCCTTATTGCAACAGCTGTAATCTGTGCCATAGTTTCATTGGCAACAGGTAGTTCCTGGACAACAGCAGGTACAGTAGGTATCGCTCTTATGGGAGTAGGTCAGGGACTTGGAATGCCAGCAGCCATAGTAGCAGGTGCAGTTGTATCCGGAGCATATTTCGGAGACAAGATATCACCTCTATCAGACACTACAAACCTTGCTCCTGCAATGGCAGGTTCAACACTGTTCGAGCATATCAAGTACATGTTTTGGACAACTATTCCCAGCTTTACAATAGCTCTAATTCTTTATGGAATAATCGGAGCTAGATATGCGGGAAGTCAGCTTGATACATCAAACATCAACGTAATACTTGATGGAATCGCAGCTAACTTCTACATATCACCAGTTCTATTGCTTCCGCCGATTATAGTAATCGCACTTGTAGTAATGAAGGTTCCTGCACTTCCAGGACTTATGGCAGGTACGGTAGTAGGTGGACTTTTCGCAGCAGTATTCCAAGGCTCAGGTCTTGGAGAAATAATCAACACTGCACACTATGGATTTGAAATCGACAGTGGCGTAGCTATGGTAGATGATCTTCTTAACCGTGGTGGACTAGACGGCATGATGTGGACTGTATCACTAATTCTTCTTGCCATGACCTTCGGAGGTATCATGGAGAGAACTGGAATGCTTGGAGCAATAGCAGCAGCTATACTGAAGCTTGCTCACAACACCGGTTCACTTGTAGCTGCAACAATACTTACTAGTATCGCAATAAATATTCTGGCAGCAGATCAGTATCTTGCAATTGTAATACCTGGTAGAATGTACAAAAATGCTTACGATGAGATGGGACTTGAGCCAAGACTTCTTTCAAGAACATTGGAGGACGGAGGTACACTTACCTCAGCACTAATCCCATGGAATACCTGTGGAGCTTACATGGCAAGTGTACTTCTAGTATCACCACTTGCATACGCACCTTACGCATTCCTGAACCTGATTAACCCGATAGTAGCAATTATCTACGGTTTCACAGGATTCAGCATCAAGAAAGTAGAGCCAAAAGTAGAGTAGTAAAAAGCCCTGACATTTGAAATGTCAGGGCTTTTTTAATTATCCTCTCATTTCAGGAATTACATTCACAGGTTCCTTCCCTTCCAGAATCCTAACCATACACTTGGCGGCATTCCAGGCCAGGTCATCGTATGTCCGTTGAGTTCCCGCTGCAATATGAGGAGAAAGAACAACGTTGTCCATTTGGAGCAATGGATTATCAGGGTCTATTGGCTCCTTCTCATAAACATCAAGTCCTGCCCCTGCAATCCATTCTTTTTGAAGAGCGTTTATCAAAGCCTTTTCATCAACCACCGGACCTCGTGATGCATTAACTAGAATTGCATTCTTTTTCATCATGGAGAATTCCTCATCCCCCATAAGATGATGGGTCTCATCTGTTAGTGGTGTAAGGAGAACCACAAAGTCACTATCTTTAAGTAGTTCCTTCATCGGCTTGTATGAAATTCCATACTCCTTTTCTGCCTCTTCTTTTCTGGATCTGTTGTAATATGAAACATCCATCTTAAATCCTAGACTGCACCTTCTGGCAACCTCTTCTCCAATTCTTCCCATACCAATAATTCCAACTTTAGTACCGGATATATCATTTCCCATAAGGTGGTTGTTCTCAATTTTCTTCCAATTACCCTCTTTTACAAAGGAATTAAGCTCTGTAATCCTTCTGGCTGTTGAGATCAACAGCCCCATTACAAAATCCGCAACTGTATCATCAAGGATTCCAGGTGAATGGGTTCCAACCACACCAGCTTTCTTCATTGCTTCAATGTTGAAATTGTTGTATCCCACTGTAATATTGCTTACCACCTTCAGCTTTTTTGCCTTGTCAAGAAGCTTTTCATCAATCGGAGTAATAAGAACAACCGCTCCTTCAACCTCATCTATAAGCTCGTAAATATCATCATAGGTAATGGGTTTTGAATAGTCCATCTCGACCAGATCGCAATGCTCCCTTACATAGTCCTGGATTTCCTCCTTAATTGGATATCCAATCAATACTTTAGGTTTTCGCATTCCTTAGTCCTCCTTCTTTTCATTTCTTAATTCAGGAACAATATATTCGCTGTCACCTGTCTGAAGAACCTCAACGAGTGCCTTGGCTGCAACAACTCCCATTTCATCTCTTGTCTTTTTAGTTCCTGAGCCGATATGTGGTAATGTCACAACATTCTTCATGCTTAAAAGAGGGTTTTTCTTGTCAATAGGCTCCTTTTCGTATACATCAAGACCAGCTCCTGCAATCCATTCTTCCTGCAAAGCTTTTATAAGGGCCTTTTCATCCACCACCGGGCCTCTTGAGGCATTAATAAGGAAAGCATCCTTTTTCATAAGCTGAAGCTCCCTTTCTCCTATCAGATGATGGGTCTCATCATTAAGAGGTGTCATGACTACAAGAAAGTCTGCATTTTGGATTACCTTATCCATTTCCATATACTCAGCCTTGAATTTCTCTTCTGCATGTGGTTTTCTGTTCCTGTTGTAGTAGATAATATCCATGTCAAAGCCTAAAGCCCTCTTTGCAACAGCTTCGCCGATTCTACCCATGCCAATTATTCCAAGGGTTGAATGATGGACGTCTTTTCCGAAAAACTTGTCCATCTGGCCTTTTTCCCAGTTTCCAGCCTTAGTGTCTGCATCAGACTCTACGATTCTTCTTGCGGAAGAAATTATCAGACCGAAGATAATATCGGCAACAGTATTGTCCAAAACACCTGGAGTGTTTGTACCAAGTACACCCATTTCCTTCATATCTTCAATATTGAAATTATTGTATCCAACGGATATATTACTTGCAACCTTAAGCTTTGGTGCATGCTTTAATAGCTCATGGTCAATTTTCATACCTACCTCAAGGATTCCATCCACATCCTTTATTTGTTGCACTATCTCCTGAAAAGTCTTCTTCTTTGTGAAATCCCACATTATATAATCACAATGTTCTCCAATATATTCTTCTGCTTCCCTGGGAATTTCATTTGCAATAAATACCTTTGGTTTATCCATATTATCATCCTTTCATTAAGCAAATATCGCCATTAATGTTAAAGTTGTTGCAAACACGAGTAGTATCTGTAAAGCAAAATAAGGTCCATATTCCTTGTACAGTTCAACAGTTGTAACTTTCATTTCATTCAAAGTCAATGCCTGACACAGATGAAGTGGTGAATAGAAGTATCCCACAAAGGAAACCGCCAAGAGGAAGAATGTGTATATGTGAAGTGCATTGTTTCCAAGATCCATCATTGAAAGCAATGGCAATGTTACTGCCAGGGCAGATGTAGGATAACCTGTTATATAGCCAAAAAAGAAGGATACCAGTGTAAATATCAACATAATCCTTATTTCTCCCTGACTTCTCATAAGAAGATTGTTGATCAGCTCAAGCATATCGTCCATCTGAAGAATGATATCCTTAAGAATCAATATTGCCATTACCAGAATTATTGTATTGTAATTAATTGAATTGACCGCTCTGTGAAGGAAATCCTTCTTGTCACTTAGAAAATATACTATGACAATACTTCCAGCCATGGAAATAAAGAATGGCAATCCTGTAATTACATTTATAACGACCGACATGTATATGGGTGAAGTTATTACCACCAGTTCAAGAATCTTCTTGAAGGTAACGTCTCTTTCCCGCTTCTCTCCATTTCCCCTGCCTCTCATAAACAGCATATAACCGATAATCACTGTTCCTGCAACAAATGGCAAGCCAAATGCAATAACCTTATATATATTCAGCACCGGTATTGCAGCCTTCACAAACATCATCACCGAAACAAATGGAAACAGGAACATGGCAATATGTCTGTATATTAGGTTTATTGCTGCTCTTCTGGCAGGTATTATATCCAGTTCTTCTCCTATACTATTGATGAATGGAGCTGACAGAACCGCTCCTCCAGGGACCGACATAATTCCAATCATGGATGGAATTATCATCATAATCAGCTTTTTGCTTGTGATCAAACCAAGCAAGGAATCAACTATTCTTTGTAGAATTCCATATTTTTTAAGGAGATTCCCAAGAATCCCTATCATTGCAACTGTAAGGATCGTATCTCTTGAATATTTGTCCAGCACAACACCAAGAGCAGTTTCTCCCAGGATAGTAATTCCAAGCCCGGAAAATATACTGATGGATAGGGTTACTGCGAGTATTGCGTGACTAAGCTTAAATCTTTTACTGATAAGTAATGGAATTAGTCCGAATGATGCAAGTGTAACAAGTAATTGTGTCATATTTCCGCTCCTCTATATATATTTCGTTAATCTAATAATATCATATAAGTAAACCCTTTTTCCATATGTTAAAAAGTTAACTTTTGTCCTTTTAATGAAATAAAAACTCCCCTTGAGGATTGCAGCATATTGGAGCTGTCTTCCACTTGGGGAGTAATAATCTCTTCATTTGTTATTTGTCATAAACTGGTGTCAAATAATCCTTGTACTTTTCATTTCCACCTGTGGTAATGCCAAAGAACATATCCTTAAGCCTCTTGCAAACAGGTCCCTCATGTCCATCTCCAACCTTTCTGTTGTCAACCTCAACAACAGCAGTAACCTCCATTGCAGTACCACTGAAAAACACCTCCTGGGCATTGTAGAGCTCTGTTCTGGATACGCTTCTTTCAACGACCTCCATACCCAGCTCTTCTTCTGCAAGTTTCATAACAGTATCCCTTGTAATTCCTTCGAGTATATCGTCTGAAAGAGGTGGTGTAACCAATTTACCCTTCTTGACAAGAAATATGTTTTCTCCCGGTCCCTCGCATACCTTTCCGTCATTGGTCAGGAAGATTGCCTCATCATAACCGTTCTGAAGAACTTCAAGTGAAGCCAGTGCTGAATTCAAATATGCTCCTGTAGATTTTGTTCTTGGAGGTATCATTGTATCAGTGATCCTTCTCCAGCTTGAAACAGCAACCCTCAATTCAGTTTTTCCGGAATAGTTGCCCATTGGCTGACAATACATTAGAAGTCTGTTGTCATCGTCAAAAAGAGTGGGAGTAAGTGACTCAGATCCCTTGTAAACTACCGGCCTGATGTATGTAGTAGTCTTGAATTCATTTTTCTTCAACAGCTCAACAGTGATATCGCAAAGCTCCTGAGCTGTATATGGAATATCCATATAGAGTGCCTTTGCAGATTCCAGTAGTCTTTCGTAGTGTTCCATTAATCTGAAACCGTACAGCTGTTGATTTTCTTCATCCCAGTATGCCCTTATTCCCTCAAAGCACCCCAAGCCGTAGTTGAACACCTTGGATCTGATACTAATGCTTACTTCCTTTTCCTCCACAATCTCTCCATTGAAAAATACATAACTCTCTGTCATTTATACTTCTCCTCCTTCATATAGCATCTCATTTATTGCCTTGCCTGCAGGAACTATTGGATACACCCACTGATTATTTGAAAATGTGCATTCAATAATATATGCCCTCTTCTTCTCATCTACCCTTTGAAGAGCCTCTTTAAGCTCATCCTCATTATTTACTCTTTCACCTTCAATTCCAAATGCAACTGCCAGCTTGATGAAGTCCACTTCGTTTCCAAGATCAGTCTCTGAATACCTTTTATCAAAGAACATTCCCTGCCACTGTCTGACCATTCCGAGAGAATTGTTATTGAACAATAGAATCAGAATTGGCAGGTCATATTTTGCAACTGTCCCAAGTTCGTTGAAGTTCATCCTGAAACTTCCATCACCGGTTACAAGAATTACCCTCTCCTTTGGATTGGCAATCTGTGCTCCAATGGCAGCTCCAAGACCATATCCCATGGTTCCCAGTCCTCCCGATGAAAGAAAGGTCCTTGGCTTTTTAAATATCCAGTGTTGAGCTGTCCACATCTGGTGTTGACCTACATCAGTCGCAACTATTGCATCAGGAAAGCTCCTGTTTGCAGCCTTCAATGCAGCTACTCCACTCCACTGACCTTCATAGTGATCCTCTTCCCTATTATTATGTATAAAGTGCATCCAATCCTTTCGACTGGTCTTATTAATACTGTCTTCAAGCACCTGGAGAATTCTTTTCATTTGCCCTCTCAGGTGTCCATCAACAGCCTTGTTTTTACCAATTTCAACTGCATCAATATCAATCTGGATTATCTTGGCCTTTGGCCCGAACTCTTCAACTTTCCCAATTACCCTGTCGCTGAATCTTGATCCAACGGCAATAATAAGGTCACTGTGACATACTGCAAGATTGTTTTCCTTAAATCCATGCATTCCAACAAGTCCAAGTGATAATCTGTGGTCCCTGGGAAATCCCCCAAGACCCATAAGACTTGATACTACGGGAATGTCACCCTTCTCCGCAAAACCAATCAATTCAGCAGTGGTACCTGATGATATCACGCCACCTCCGGCATAAATAATCGGTCTTTCTGACTGGTCTATCATCTGGACAAGTCTGTCCAAATCAGCCAATCCACCATTACTCTCATCTTTCGGTTCCTCTTCTTTTTGTTTTGGTTCATAATCAGCCTGAGTCATAAGAATATCCTTGGGAATATCAACAAGAACAGGTCCCTTTCTCCCTGAACCGGCAATCCGGAAAGCTTCCCTCATGGTCTTGTCAATATCATCCACTGAGTTCACAAGAAAGTTATGCTTTGTTATGGTCATTGTGATTGATGTAATATCAACCTCCTGAAAGGAATCCCTTCCCAGCAGTGACGAAGCAACCTGTCCTGTTACTATTACCATTGGCACGGAATCTGAAAATGCTGTCGCTATTCCCGTTACCGTATTTGTTGCCCCGGGGCCAGATGTTGCAATGCAAACACCAGTCTTTCCCGTTGATCTTGCATATCCGTCAGCGCCATGGGATGCTCCTTGTTCATGGCTTGTAAGTACATGCTTGAAATTCGTCCTGTATCTTGTCAACGAATCATAAAGTGGAATAACAGTACCTCCGGGATATCCGAATATTGTGTCCACGCCTTCCCTATGAAGGCATTCCATCACTATGTCTGCACCTGTCAACCTCATTTGTCTCACCTCGATATATTCTTGTCCCTTAACCTTTGTCAAATGTATTTAATTCTCTACTTTTTCAGCCAGCTCATCATCTTTCTCAAGTCCCTTCCCACAACCTCCATTTGATGCTCCTGCTCCAGTCTTCTCTTTGCATTGAATGAAGGTCTATTTGCCTTGTTTTCTAGAATCCAGTTTTTGGCAAAGGTTCCGTCCTGGACTTCAGCCAGAACTTTTCTCATTTCATTTCTGGTATCCTCAGTGATGATTCTCTTACCAACAGAATAGTCACCGTATTCAGCAGTATCACTTACAGAGTATCTCATATAGCTAAGTCCACCCTGATTGATCAGGTCAATTATTAGCTTCATTTCATGGAGACATTCAAAATATGCACTTTCTGGCTCATATCCCGCTTCAACCAATACTTCAAATCCAGCTTTCATAAGTTCCGTTACTCCTCCGCAAAGGACGGCCTGCTCTCCGAAAAGGTCTGTTTCTGTTTCTTCCTTGAAGGTGGTCTTGAGAACGCCTGCTCTTGCTCCACCAATTCCAGCTGCATATGCCAATGCAACATCCATCGTATCACCTGTTGGATCTTGATGGGTGGTCACCAGGCAAGGTACACCTTTTCCTTCCTGAAACTGGCTTCTTACAGTATGTCCTGGGCCTTTTGGCGCTACCATAAATACATTTACGCCCTCTGGTGGAACAATTTGTCCGTAATGAATATTGAATCCATGGGCAAATGCCAGATACATCCCAGGTGTAAGGTTGTCTTTCAAACTGCTTTCATACAGGTCCACCTGTTTTTCATCGTTTACCAGAAGCATCATCACATCGGCCCATTTTGCTGCCTCGCTGGAAGTCATTACTTCAAGTCCGGCTTCTTCGGCTCTTGCCCAGGACTTGCTTCCTTCGTAAAGCCCAACTCTTACATTTACTCCTGATTCCTTAAGATTCAATGCGTGTGCATGGCCCTGGCTTCCATAACCTACAACAGCCACCTTCCTTGTTTTCAATACGTTTAAATCACAGTCATTTTCGTAGAACATCTTTGCCATATTATCCATCTCTCCCTTATTATGTAATTTATTCAGTAACTTCGTAAACATCCTGGAATCGTCTCATCTGGAGAACCATATTATCCATCAGGTCCTCACTGGGAGCTCCAACTGTCAATGTAAGCTTTGATAAAGCATCTTCAAGCCCAACTTCATATACAATACCTTGAAGTTCACACCCTCTTTTTCTCACTAGCCCTGTGATTCTCATTAAAGTCTCCGGTCCGTTTTTTACCATTGCATTCAAAGTTTTATTCATTTTCATTTCCTCCCTTTCTTTGTTTTAAGTTTACATAAAAAAATCTCGCCACTGAAATACTTATACGTATTTCAGGGACGAGATAACATTCGCGGTACCACCCTGGTTTACAATTTGCTCACGCAAACTGACTCTTCAGGTCCAAAGCAAAGCTTTTAACCATAGCCATGTAACGGTGGCGCATCTTTCAATAGAAAGACTCCCGGTCTCGGCTACTTTTTTCATTTCGCCTTGACAGCTCCGGAGTGATCATAGCTGCATCCTCTGATCCTGACTCTCACCTTCCATCAGTTCTCTGTTATCAGACTCTCAACAGTTTTGTCTCCGTCTTTGCTCTTTGTATAAACTAAATTAAGCCTATTCTATATCTAATTATTTATAGTGTCAACACCTTTTTTTAAATAATTTGAACTATTTAGAATATTTTCAATTGGTACCCTTTTCAATGTTCATTGCTATAAGCCTTGTGATTTCCTTTGTTCCAACCAACTTTCCGTCTTCCATGAAAACGTCTTCAGTGTGGTACTTTTCTTCAAAAACTTTTTTTATTGCATATTCGATTGACCTTGCAGCTTCAATTTCTCCAAATGAGTGCTCCAACATCATTCCAGCTGAAAGTATTGTCCCTATTGGATTGACCCTATCCTTCCCAGCCAAGTCAGGTGCCGAACCGTGAATTGGCTCATAAATTCCTTTTTTGCCATCTCCCATGCTTGCAGATGGCAGCAATCCTATTGATCCTGTCAGCATGCTTATTTCGTCAGAAAGGATGTCGCCGAAGATATTTGACGTAAGTATCACATCAAATTGGGATGGGTCCCGTACAACCTGCATGCAGGCATTGTCTATATACATATGTTCAAGGTCAACCTCTGGATATTCCCCGTGAACCTCTTGCACAACCTTCCTCCAAAGTCTGGAGGTATGGAGCACATTTGCCTTGTCAACACTGGTGACTTTCCTGCGTCTTAACTGAGCCAACTGGAATGCCTTTCTTGCAATCCTTTCGATTTCACTCCGACTATACCCTTCAACATCCTCGGCCATCTCTCCTGATTCCCCCTCCCATGTTCTCTTCCTGCCAAAATATATCCCTCCGACAAGCTCCCTTACAACACAGATATCAAAACCCTTTTCGACTATGTGATTTTTTAGAGGAGATGCATCCTTTAGCTGAGGATAAAGAATTCCAGGTCTTAAGTTGGAATAGGCATCCAGGGTTTTTCTAAGTCCCAATATGGCTTTTTCAGGTCTGGATTCATGCGGTAGATTATCCCATTTAGACCCACCTACCGCCCCGAACAAGACACTGTCGGAGTCTTTCACCATATCCAGGGTTTCTTTTGGTAGTGGAGTTCCCATCCTGTCATAGGCAGCTCCTCCAACAAGGACCTCTCTGTATTCGATTTCAAATTCAAAAACACTTGAGACCTTATCAAGAACCGACATTGCACTATCAACAACCTCAGGACCAACACCGTCTCCCTTTGCAACAGCTACTTTGTATGTCATATTATTCTGCCCCTCCCGATTTTACGTATCCAACAAGTCCGCCACTTTCGATTATTTTCCTGATAAACGGTGGATATGCTTCTCCCTTGTACCTTTTGCCAGTGGTATTATTCTCAATTTCACCAGTTTCATAGTCTATTGTTATTTCATCTCCATCTTTTATATCCTCTGAAGCTTCTGCGCTTTCAATTATTGGCAGGCCGATATTGAAGGCATTTCTGTAAAAAATCCTGGCAAAGTTCTCTGCAATGACACAACTTACGCCGGCTCCCTTTATTGCGATTGGAGCGTGCTCCCTGGATGATCCACATCCGAAGTTCTTGCCGGCGACAAAGATATCACCCTGCTCGGTTCTTTTGCTTATTTCTGGATCCAAGTCCTCCATCAGATGGTGTGCAAGCTGCTTTGGGTCTGCAGTTGAAAGATATCTTGCAGCAATAATAAGATCTGTGTCGATGTTGTCTCCAAATTTTATGACTTTCCCATGTGAGTTCATCTATATCACCTCCAGGTTTTCAGGGGTATCGATATATCCACTTACTGCTGATGCTGCTGCCACAGCAGGACTTGCAAGATATATCTCAGATGTATGGTGACCCATCCTGCCAACAAAGTTTCTATTTGTTGTGGATACGGCCTTTTCTCCCTCTGCCAGTATGCCCATATGCCCCCCAAGACAGGGTCCGCAGGTTGGAGTACTGACAATGGCACCCGATTCAATAAATATTTCGATCAGCCCTTCCTTGATTGCCTGAAGGTAGATGCTTTGAGTTGCAGGGAATATTATTGTCCTAATTCCCTTGGCAACCTTTCGACCCTTTAGAACTCTTGCAGCCATCCTCATGTCTTCAATTCTACCGTTTGTACAGGATCCAATCACAACCTGGTCAATTGAGATTTTTGGTATGTCATCAATTTTGTATGTATTGTCTGGACTATGTGGAAAAGAGACTGTTGGTCGTATTTGAGAAAGATCAATTTCAATGATCTTGTCATAATCTGCATCCTCATCTGGAGTATATGAGCTCCACTTCCTCTTTCCATGCTCCCTTAGATACTCTTCAGTCAAATGATCCACGGGGAATATTCCATTCTTCGCTCCTGCTTCTATGGCCATGTTTGCCATTGTGAATCTGTCATCCATGGAAAGATACGCCACTCCCTCGCCGGAATACTCCATCGACCTGTATCTTGCACCATCCACTCCAATCATTCCAATAATGTGAAGAATTATATCCTTTCCAGTTACCCACTCCTGAGGTTTGTTGCAGAGTACAAAGGAAATTGCGGAAGGTACCTTGAACCATGCTTTCCCGGTAACCATTCCTGCAGCCATATCAGTGCTTCCCACCCCCGTTGAAAATGCGCCAAGCGCTCCATATGTGCATGTATGTGAATCAGCGCCGATTATGACATCTCCAGCAACTACTATTCCCTTCTCTGGCAAAAGTGCATGCTCAATTCCCATTTCTCCTATTTCAAAGTAATTGGTTATATTCTGTCCGTAGGCAAATTCTCTCATGATCTTACACTGCTGGGCAGATTTGATGTCCTTGTTTGGTGCAAAATGATCGGGCACAAGTGCTACCTTGTCCTTATGGAAGACATTTCTTCCGCCCATTTTTTTAAACTCACTTATTGCAGGTGGTGCAGTTATGTCATTGCCAAGTACCATATCAAGATTTGCCTCTATAAAATCCCCGGCAGTCACACTCTCTTTGCCAACATGTGCTGCCATTATCTTCTGTGTCATTGTCATCCCCATCTTAACCACCCCTTCTAGACTGCAATAGACTCTGATTCCGCTTCCTTGTCATCCTCTCTCATCAACTTGTTTATGGCATTTATATAGGCATTGATGCTGGCCTCCACAACATTTATGCTTGCATCCCTGCCAACAAAATGTCTGTCCTTGTATCTAAGCTTAACAACTGCATAGCCCAGGGCATCAGCACCTTCTGTTATTGATTGCAATGAATAATCTTCAAGAAAAATCTTTCTGTCAATGCATTGTTCAATTGCTTTGAATGCAGCATCTACGGGTCCTTGAGCAAAGGATATTCCTTCCTTTTTATTCTGTGGGGTATCCAGTACCACAGATGCAGTTGTCGTAATTGTGTTTCCACTGTTTATCACAAATCTCTCCAGCTTGTAGTAATCCCTGCTTTCCTTTATTCCCTTTGTCAGCAGTATTTCAATATCTCTGTCAAATATCTGCTTCTTCTTGTCCGCAAGAGACTTGAATTCAGCAAAGACAATATTCAACTGCTCATCATCTATTTCATATCCAAGTGAAACGACCTTGTCCCTGAATGCATGTCTTCCAGAGTGCTTTCCAAGAACCAGACTGTTGTTGCCAAGACCTACTGATTCAGGTGTCATAATTTCATAAGTTTCTCTGTTGCTTAAAACCCCATGCTGATGAATACCCGACTCATGAGCAAATGCATTAGCTCCAACGATTGCCTTGTTAGGCTGTACATTAACACCTGTTATACTGCTTAACAGATTGCTCGTTTTGGTAATCTCCTGGGTGACTATTCCACTCCTGGCATCGTAGGTATCTCCCCGTACTGCAAGGATCATTGCCAGCTCCTCAAGGGCAGCATTTCCCGCTCTTTCTCCAATTCCATTGACTGTACACTCTATCTGTGTCGCGCCAGCCCTTATTGCCGCAAGGCTGTTTGCAACTCCCAGGCCCAGATCGTTGTGACAGTGAACTGATATCTCAACATCATTCAGATATTTCGACTTACTTTTAATCTCAGTAATAAAAGCGTAGAATTCATCAGGGGTTGTATATCCAACAGTATCTGGTATATTTATGATGCTTGCCCCGGCCTGGATGACCCTGTCAAATATTTCCGAAAGAAAATCGGTATTGCTCCTTGTTGCATCTTCAGCAGAAAACTCAACCTCAGAACATAGACTCCTTGCATAGGCAACCATTTCCTCTGCCCTGTCAGCAACTTCCTCCGGGGACATTTTCAGCTTGTATTCCATATGTATCCCTGATGTGGCTATAAATGTGTGAATTCTAGGTTTTTTTGCTCCCTTTACCGCCTCCCATGCCTTGTCTATATCGCCTTTGACGGTTCTTGCAAGAACCGCCACTGTGGAATTTGTTATTCCTTCTGCTATGGTCTTTACAGATTTGAAATCCCCTGGAGATGCTGCTGCAAATCCAGCTTCAATTACATCTACACCCAGCTTTTCAAGCTGCTTTGCCATCATAAGCTTCTCTCTGTGGTTCATGCTGCATCCAGGGGATTGTTCCCCGTCCCTTAGTGTTGTATCAAAAAACCTGATCCTTTTTGTCATTTTAACCCTCCTTGCAAAAAAATAAAAAGTCCCCCGTCCCTATAGATATTATTCTATAGGGACGAAGGACTAATCTCCGTGTTACCACCCTAGTTCGCAGCAAGCTGCCTCTTCCCGGACAATCATCCGGTATCCATATAACGGTGGCACCGTCACAGCCTATTTGCATCTTGCTTTCAGCCATGCTGCTTTGAAGCTAGTATTTCATACCAGGTTACTGCTGATTCACACCAACCATCAGCTCTCTTAAAGTAATCTATGGGTATCTTTCTCTTCATCATAGCATTTATTAATATTGAAACTTATTATATATTCAGGTGGATTTAAAAGTCAACACTTTTTTTTAACAATTTGAATTATTTAGAATATTTCCATGTTGAA